>DATFQK010000001.1:0-5041 GCA_035264345.1 Gemmatimonadales bacterium
CCTGCAAGGCCTCCGCTTCTGGTCAACACCGGCCACCGGCGGACCACAGATCTGGCGCTCGAATTGACCGCTTCTCCCTTGCAGGCGGTCATCCCGGGCGACGCGTGGAACGAGATCTACGATCGTCTTACCGAGCTCATCAACGCGCACAAGACCACGATCGTCTTCGTCAACACCCGTCGCCTTGCCGAGCGGGTCTCCCGCCATCTTGCAGAGCGGCTGGGCGAAGCCGCGGTAACTGCCCATCACGGAAGTCTGTCGAAGGAAACCAGGCTGGATGCGGAGCAGCGGCTCAAGACGGGGCAGCTTCAGGCACTGGTGGCAACCGCCTCGCTGGAGCTCGGGATCGACATTGGGCATGTGGACCTCGTTTGCCAACTGGGGACTCCGCGTCGCATCTCCACCTTCCTCCAGCGGGTGGGCCGCTCGGGGCACACCGTGCATGGGACCCCGAAGGGCCGGCTCTTTCCCCTCACCCGGGATGAGCTGGTCGAGTGCGTTGCCATCATCCGTTCAGTGAACCAGGGAGAGCTGGACCGGATTGTCCTTCGGGCCCAGCCGCTGGACGTGTTGGCCCAGCACATCGTCGCCGAAGCAGCCAGCGAGGATTGGGCCGAGGACGAGCTTTTCGTTCTCTGCAAGCAGGCGTATCCCTACCGCGACCTGCAACGCGCCGAGTTCGACGAGGTGGTTCAGATGCTGGCCCAGGGGTTTGCCACCCGGCGAGGACGCCGGGCGGCACTCATTCACCACGATGCCGTAAACGGCAGGATCAGGGGTCGGCGCGGGGCCCGGATGCTGGCCATCACTTCGGGCGGCGCCATACCGGACAACGCAGATTATCGGGTCATTCTCGAGCCGGACAACACCTTCGTGGGCACCGTCAACGAAGACTTTGCGGTGGAAAGTCTTCAGGGCGACATCTTCCAGCTGGGCAATACGTCGTGGCGCATTCTCCGGGTATCCCAGGGAACCGTCCGGGTAGAGGACGCCCACGGACAGCCGCCCAGTATTCCATTCTGGCTGGGTGAATCACCCGCGCGAAGCGATGAGCTGTCGGCCGCGGTGTCGGACCTGCGGCGGGAGGTGGAAGATCGGCTGGAGAACCGGGCCGAGGCCGAGGAATGGGTTTCGGGCCTGCTGAACGGGCCCGAGTCGGCTGTTGTCGCCAACCAGCTCGTGGAGTATTTGACCGAGTCGAAGCGGATGCTGGGGAGCTTGCCCACACAACAGACCATTGTGGCCGAGCGGTTCTTCGACGAAGCCGGCGGCATGCAATTGGTGATCCACGCCCCCTTCGGGAGCCGGGTAAACCGCGCCTGGGGCTTAGCGCTCCGCAAGCGCTTCTGCCGGCAGTTCAACTTCGAGCTACAGGCCGCAGCTACTGAGGACGCCCTGCTGCTCTCGCTCGGACCGCAGCATTCCTTTCCACTGGAGAGTGTCTTTCGATTCCTCAGTCCGGAAACAGTGGAAGAGATCCTGGTCCAGGCGCTTCTTGACGCGCCGATGTTCGGTACGCACTGGCGGTGGAACGCCAACATCGCCCTGGCCATTCCGAGGAGCCGCGGCGGCCGGAAGAATCCGCCCCAGATTCAGCGCATGCAAGCGGAAGATCTCCTTGCTGCGGCCTTTCCCGATGCCGCCGCGTGTCTGGAGAACATTCCCGGCGATCGAGAGATACCCAACCATCCGCTGGTTAAGCAAACGATCGATGACTGCGTGCACGAGGTCATGGATCTCGACCTTCTCACCAGCGTCCTGCGGCGGATTTCAGCCGGGGAGATCCGGCTGGTGGCCCGGGATCTTCCCGAGCCTTCTCCTCTCGCTCACGAGATTCTGAACGCCAGGCCCTACGCCTTTCTCGACGACGCCCCGCTGGAAGAGCGTCGCACGCAGGCGGTATACACCAGACGAGCCTTCGAGCCGTCCTCGGCCGACGACCTGGGTGCTCTGGATCCTGCTGCGATCGAGCAGGTGCAGGATGAGGCATGGCCGGAGATTGAAAATGCGGATGAGCTACACGATGCGTTGCTCACCTCCGGGTTTCTGACTGAGGTCGAGGGAATTTCCGGCCGAAACGGGCGCTCCTGGGGACCATTCTTCCGCGAGTTGGTGGAATCGGGCCGGGCTGACCGCGTGGCACTGGATTCGGGTTACGCGCTCTGGCTGGCGACGGAACGGCTGGCTGAAATACGAGCGGTCATTGGCCAGGCAGGCGAGGCCCCGGGCGCCAGCCGCGAAGCCGCCGTACGGGAACTGATGCGGGGCCGGACAGGGATCGTGGGTCCAGTGACCGCCTCGCAGTTGGCTGCCTCGCTCGAGATCGACGAGACCGACGCAGATATCGCGCTCGCCGCTCTGGAAGTCGAAGGTGTGATTCTCCGGGGCCACTTTACTCAGGGGTTATCCCAGCTCGAGTGGTGCGATCGTCGGCTGCTTTCCAGAATCCACCGTTACACCCTGAATCGCCTGCGGGCAGAGATCGAGCCGGTAAGCGCGGCCGACTTCATGCGCTTCCTCTTCGCCTGGCAACGGGTCGATCCGGAATATCGGGTAGCGGGCCTGGAAGGATTGGCTTCGCTCCTGGGCCAGCTCGATGGTCTGGAGCTGCCTGCGGCAGCCTGGGAAAGCGAGGTGTTGTCCTCCCGCTGTGAGGAGTACGATCCGTCGTTGCTCGACACCCTCTGCCTGACCGGCCGGGTGGCTTGGGGCCGGCTCACCCCGCCGCAACGGACCGGTGGGACCACGGGCCCGATTCGCTCGACCAGTATCGCGCTGTTTCTTCGGGAGCATGCGGACTCGTGGATTTCAGCCGGCTCGGCGACCGCGCCGCAACTCTCCGGCTACGCCGAACGAGTGCGGGAAGTCCTGGAGCAGCGGGGAGCGTCGTTCTTCCACGAGCTGGTGGCCCGGAGCAGTCTCCTGCCCACCCAGGTGGAACAGGCGCTTGCCGAGCTCGCCGGCACCGGCCTGGTCACTTCCGACAGCTTTGCCGGCCTGCGCGCTCTGATCACGCCGTCGAGCAAACGCAAGCCGTTGAGGGGGGCCCGGCGGCGGCACCGGACCGCTCCTCATGGAATCGAAACCGCCGGGCGATGGTCGTTGCTGGGCACCAGCGGCAGCGAGCCCTCTCAGGATCGGGTGGAGCTGGCCGCGCGAACCCTGCTCCGCCGCTACGGAGTAGTCTACAAGCGGCTCCTGGCGCGGGAGCCGGGTGCACCCCTCTGGCGGGAGCTGCTGATGGTCTATCGCCGGCTCGAGGCTCGAGGCGAGATTCGCGGCGGGCGGTTCGTTACCGGGATGTCCGGGGAACAATTCGCCCTACCCGAGGCCGTCGGTCAGCTCCGTTCGATCCGACGACTGGAGGGTCGAGGCCAGCTGGTCGGCATCAGCGCCGCCGATCCCCTGAACCTCACGGGCATGGTTACGCCGGGAGACCGGATTTCGGCCCTGACCAGCAATCGCGTGCTCTACCGGGATGGCGTGCCCATCCTGGCTCGCGAAGCTGGGCAAATCCGATCGCTGGTGGGTGACACCGAGCCCACTGCCGACCTGGTCCATGCGCTGATACGCAAGCACAGCACGGCTCAGCTCCGGTCGTATATGGGAATGACCGGTGCGCCCGCTGCCTCCGTTCCCCTCAACCGCCGGCCCGGCAAGCGGCGGAGCGAGCATTATGCGCTTCCCAGTCCTCGGCCAGTTCAGTGATCTCGCGCTGTTGTTGATGCGGCTCCTGGTGGGAGCGGTCTTCATCACCAGCGGATGGAGTCACGTCAAAGATCCGGTTGCCCGGGGGAAGAGCATCGGCTTAAGTCCGGGGTTCACCCGGTTTATCGGGTTGGCCGAGTTGTTCGGCGGAGCTGGTGTCGCGCTCGGAATTCTCCCTCAACTGGCGGCACTGGGACTCATCCTCGTCATGCTCGGCGCCATTCAGAAAAAGATCTTTGTGTGGCATACGGGGTTCTGGGGAAAAGCGAGCGATGGATGGCACTACGATCTGCTGTTCGTCGTGATGTGTCTGGTGATCGCCACGACCGGTGGAGGACGCTTCGTTCTATTTCCTTGACCGCGCTGCCTCAGCTGTCTCGCAGCTTCATCGCCACTTTTGATTCCGGCCTCTCAAACCAGGAGCACCGAATGCGCCGATTCGCTTTTGCCGCAGCCACATTCGTGCTGATCGCGACTCTCGGGTGTCGGAAGCAGCGGTCCAATGAAACCGGCGGGGTGAGCGACACGGCCACTACTCCACCCGCCGCCGCCATTGCAGCCCAGCCCGCGGCGGCCGATACGGCCGGCGTCCCTCCCGAGTTCACCTTCGATCAGCGGCAGAACTTCGTTCAGTCCATTCGGCAGCAGCTCACCGATATCGATCGCCAGATCAAGGAGCTGTCGGCCCAGGCCAAGTCACGCGGGGGCGCCGTCAGCGACCGCGCGCTTAACAACGTCCGGGCCGCCCGCCGGACGGTGGACCGTGACCTCAGCCGGGTAAACGCCGCGACCGCGGCGAACTGGGAGCAGGTGAGACAGGGCGTGACCCGGTCGGTCGAGAACCTGAATGAAGCGATCGAGGTGGCGCAGCCGAAGTAATGAGCAGCCACGACGCCCTGGCCCACCGCTTCCGCGTCGAGCGTGAGCTCGGCCGCGGCGGCATGGCGACCGTTTTTCTGGCTCATGACCTGAAACAGGACCGGCTGGTCGCGCTCAAGATCATCCATCCCCTTGTGGCGGCCGGGCTCGGACCCGAGCGCTTCCTTCGCGAAATCAAGCTCACAGCCAAGCTCCGTCATCCGCACATTCTGCCGCTCTTCGACTCCGGCGAGATCTCGGGGCAGCTGTGGTATACCATGCCCTTCATCGAAGCTGGATCGTTGCGCCAGCGGCTCACCCACGAGGGCCATCTCCACTGGGAGCAGGCACTCGACATAGGGGAGGATGTCCTGGCCGCCCTGAGCTACGCCCACCAGCAAGGGATCATTCACCGAGACATCAAGCCGGAGAACATCCTGCTCGAGGGAGGCGAGGCCGTGCTCGCCGACTTCGG
>DATFQK010000002.1:0-8255 GCA_035264345.1 Gemmatimonadales bacterium
CTTGATCGAAGCCCATCCGGAGCTGGAGCTGCTCGCGCCGGTTCCGCTCAACGTTGTGTGCTTCCGCTATGTGCCGCGGGGTAATGAAGGTGCAGATCTCAACGCCTTGAACGAGGAAATCCTGCTTCGGGTACAGGAAAGCGGGCTGGCCCTTCCCTCAGCCACGGTTCTGCAGGGCCGCTACGCGATTCGTTGTGCCAACGTCAACCACCGGAGCCGGCGAACTGACTTCGAGCTGCTGGTAGACGCAGTGGTGAAGTTGGGGCGGAAGATCAGCGCAGGCGGTTGAGCAGGTACATCAGGAGGCTCAGCACGACCGATATCACCAGCATCGAGACCAGCGGGATGTAGATCCGCATCGAGTCGCGCTCGATCCGGATATCCCCAGGGAGTCTGCCGAACCACCCCAACGCACCGGACCAGACTGCAAGTCCCACCAGCACGAGTGCCACTCCGGCCATCACGATCATTGGTCCGGGCGAGGCATTCATTCGAGCAGGCCTTGGCGCACCGCGTGGATGTAATCGGTGTAGGCCGGCTCCTGTCCGGCGGCCCTCAGATCAGAAGCGATCTGTCCCCGGTGGTATGCCGAGTGGATCACGAGATGCGTAAGAATCTCCTCGACCATGCTGGTCCACGGCTCTCCTTTCGAATTGGTGTAGCTCACCGGTCGATTCAGCGGTTCGAAGCGCTCAAGGTCGCCGAGCTCACTCGATAGCTTCGCTAGGCGTGCCTGACACTGCTCCACCGTAAGCTCCGGCCACACCGGCAGCTCACTGGGCGCGCCCTCCATTCGGCTGAGCCACAGGACCTCCGCACCGATGATATGAGCCATCCAGCGCAGGCTCCGCGGCGGCGGAGTGCCCTGGATGAGAGACTCCAAGGTCGCCTCGTTGGCCCAGGCATCGTAGCGGAGCATCCGTCTAAGGTGAGTGCTCAAACCGTTTTACTCGCGCGAGCCCTGGCTCCAAACACCGCCCGATAATTTCTTCGCATGCCCTCGAGCCCCGGGCGTTGCAGGGGGCTATTCCCAAATCGCCCAGTGAACTCCTCTGGACTCATCGCTTCAAACAGCTCCGCAGTTGCGCTCAGTTCAGCGCTGGGCAGAAACTCCGGGATTTCTGTCGGCTCAGCGAATCGTTGATTCCAGGGACAGACATCGTTGCAGATATCACACCCGAACACGTACCCCTGGAAGCGATCCGCCAGTTCCTCCGGAATGGGCCCCCGCTGCTCGATGGTGAGATACGAGATGCATCGAGTCGCGTCCAGCACATGTGGCTCTACAAAGGCCTCGGTCGGGCAGGCATCGAGACAGCGGGTGCAGCTGCCGCAGCGATCTGTTTCAAAAGGCTGGTCAATCGGGAGCGTGAGATCGGTAAAGATCGATCCGATAAAAAAGAAGGAGCCGATTCTGGGATTTACCAGCATGGTGTTCTTGCCGATCCAGCCGAGTCCAGCCCGCCGGGCCAGCTCACGCTCCGGAACCGGCCCCGCGTCGGCGTAGGTTCGCGCCAGCGTAGCACCCTGATCTCGCAGAAACTCGGCTAAAACTCCCAGCCGTTGGCTGGTTACCCGGTGATAATCCTGCCCCCGGGCATACTTCGCTATACGAGGAGCTTGACGGTCCTCCTCCCGGTCAGGGTTGTAATAGTTGTCTAACACTACCACCACCGACCGTGCCTCAGGCGCGATCAGGCCGGGATTGCGCCTGCGGCGCGCCTGGCGATGGAGATAGCGCATGGTGCCGGCATAGCCTTTGGCGAGCCACTCATCGAGCTGCTCCCCGTACGCGCTGGGTCCAGGATGCGTAATGCCGCAGCCGATGAAGCCGAGCTTCCGTGCGCGGGACTTGATGAGCGAGGCGAGGTTCACGATGACGCCGGTCGAATGCTCACTGGTGGCAGCGAAGGCGTGTGAGGTGTCTCGCCCGTTATCAGACGGGCCCCCCGACCATACGTCAGATAGGACCAGGCCCACTGAATCATGACCAGGATCCGGTTCCGAAACCCGATCAGGAAGAAGATGTGAACAAAGGTCCAGATGACCCAGGCCAGCAGGCCGCCAAAATGGAGCTTCCAAATGTCCGCCACCGCACGCCCCCGGCCGATCACTGCAAGCTGACCCTTGTCCCAATACTGGAATGCGCGGCGCGGCTCGCCGTTCAGGTCTCCGGCAATAACGCCGGCGGCGTATTCTCCCATCTGGATGGCCACAGGTGAGACGCCGGGCAATGGACCACCTTCCTGGTGCTCGAAGTGCGCTGCGTCGCCGAGGACAAAGACCTCTGGATGCCCAGGGATGGTGCAGTCAGGCTCCACAATAGCCCGGCCAACGCTGTCGAGCGGAGTGCCCAGGGACTTGAGCACGGAGCTGGCCAGGTTCCCGGCGGCCCAGATTACCGTCTGAGTCGGAATGGTCCAGCCCGCGGCGACTACCGACCCGGGCCTGATGTCGGTCACCATGGTCTCGGTTCGCACCTCTACCCCCAGTCGGCGCAGTTCCATCTTGGCTTTGTCACTGAGGCCGGGTGGATAGGACGGGAGCAGGCGGGAACCACCCTCGAGCAGCATGACCGTGGCTTCACCCGGATCGATCCGGCGGAAATCCCGGCGCAGGGCGTATCGCCGGAGCTCGGCGACGGCGCCCGCCATCTCCACGCCGGTGGGGCCGCCTCCCACAATCACAAAGGTGAGAAATGCGTGGCGCCGGACCGGGTCGGTTTCCCGCTCGGCGCGCTCGAACGCGAGCAACACCCGTTGGCGAATCTCCACCGCGTCTTCCAGGCTCTTGAGACCGGGGGCCAGGGGCTCCCAGTCGTTATGTCCGAAGTACGAGTGGTGGGTCCCGGTGGCGACGATCAGATAGTCGTAGCCGATCCGGCTGCCGTCGGTCAGGACGACTCGGCGGTTCGGGACATCGATGCTGGAGACTTCGGCCAGCAACACTTCCGCGTTTGCCTGGCTGCGCAGCACCGAGCGGATGGGCGCGGCAATGTCACTCGGATTCAGGGCGGCGGTTGCCACCTGATAGAGCATCGGCTGGAACAGGTGGTGATTGCGGCGGTCGATCAGCGTTACCTGGACGGGCGCGCGGCGCAGGCCCCGAGCGGCATATAGACCAGCGAATCCTCCACCGAGGGTAACCACGTGAGGCGGGCTCACAGCCCCATGGTCTCCCGGCGCCATCGGGCAAAGCGGATGACATCGTCCAGCGGCGGCACCGCGTCGTCATCGGCATAGGCCGTATGCATCCGCCAACGCAGATACGTACGATCCGGTACCGGCAGAAAAGGTGACTGTGCCCACCACCGCCGCCGACGGAAGGCCCACGCCGTCCGGAGCAGGTCGATGCCGAGACGCGGATTCAGCAGCCCCCGTAGCACCAACCGGCCCGTCAAAGAACCCCAGGAGTGGGACATCGGCGAAGTATAATTGGTATATTCCGCTCCTTATGACCAATAGTCCGTATCGCACCATGGACGACAACAAGCGTCCAACTGAAGACGAGACCCTCCTTGAGGGTCCCCAGCCCCAGGAGCGGCGGGATAAGGCTCAGATCCTCGTCTCCGATCCCTGGCGCGTGCTCCGCATCATGGGAGAATTCGTCTGGGGTTTCGACAACCTCTCGGATGTTCGAGATGGGGTATCCATCTTCGGCTCGGCCCGCACCCAGGCGAGCGATCCTCAGTACAAGGCCGCGGTCGAGACCGCCCGGCTACTCGCCCAAGCGGGGATTCCGGTCATCACCGGGGGCGGACCGGGCATTATGGAGGCGGCCAACCGGGGAGCATTGGAAGGCAAGGGATTGTCGATCGGCTGCAATATCGAGCTGCCGTTCGAGCAGGGCTCCAACGGCTACCTGAGCCGGAGCCTCAACTTCAAGTTCTTCTTCGTACGGAAGACCATGTTCGTGAAGTACGCCACCGCGTTCATCGTTTTCCCGGGCGGCTACGGAACCATGGACGAGCTGTTCGAGGCGCTCACCCTGATCCAAACCGGGAAGGTGAGAAACTTCCCGGTGATCCTCTTCGGCCGGGACTACTGGTCCGGACTGGTGGACTGGCTCACGAAGACGGTTTCCGCTGACCGAAAGATCGATGCCAAGGACCTCAAGCTGTTCCAGATCACCGACGATCCGGCCGAAGCCACCCGCATCGTGATCGAAGCTCGCAATGAGAAGCGTTAATCGACAGTCATCTGCGGCTAAAACATCCTAATGCAATGACCAGACCCTCCGCACCGTACCTGCGCGGCCAACGCATCGATCCCAAGGCCACCACCGGCAAAGAGACCGTGGCGGAGTTGGTCGACAACGCCTTCCTGGCGTATAACGCGGGCCGGCTGCGGGAAGGCTGCCAGCTCTTCACCCAGCGTATGCTCGAGCCTGACGTAACGGTGGGCATGACGCTCACCGGCGCCATGACCCCTGCCGGCCTCGGCATGAGCTGCCTCATCCCCTTGATGGAATCTGGGTTCGTGGACTGGCTGATCTCCACCGGGGCCAACCTGTATCATGACGCTCACTTCGCTCTGGGCCTTGCGATGCACCGGGGAACGCCCAACGCCAATGACGTTGAGCTCCGGGACAAAGGCGTCGTGCGGATCTACGACATCTTCTTCGATTACAGTGTTCTGCTCTCCACTGACGCCTTCATTCGCGAGGTCTCGGCCCGGGAAGAGTTCCAGCACCCCATGAGCAGCGCCGAATACCACTATCTCTTGGGCGGCTATGTGCGGGAGCGCGAGCGTGCGCTCGGTCTGTCCCGGCGGTCGGTGCTGTCGGCGGCCCAGGAACTGGAGGTGCCCATCTATACCAGCTCTCCGGGCGACAGCTCGATCGGAATGAACGTCGCCGAGCAGGCGCTTGCCGGGAGCAAGCTGCGGTTCGACGTCAGCGCCGACGTAAACGAGACGGCGAGCATCGTCCTGGAGGCTAAGCGGAACGGTGGCAAGAGCGGGGTCTTGATCGTCGGGGGAGGCAGTCCCAAAAACTTCATGCTCCAGACCGAGCCCCAGATCCAGGAGGTGCTGGGAATCGACGAGCGGGGACATGACTATTTTCTGCAGATGACCGATGCTCGACCCGATACCGGTGGACTTTCCGGAGCTACTCCGGCTGAGGCGGTGAGCTGGGGCAAGATCGATCCGGATCAGCTGCCGGGCACGGTCGTGATTTATACCGACAGCAGCATCGGCCTTCCGCTCCTCACGGCGTACGCGAGGGAGCGGCGCGCCTCGCGACCGCTCAAGCGACTCTACGGCAGGCGAACGGCGATGATGGAGCGACTGGTGCATGAGTACCGGGCCGCGCTCCAGTTCCGCGATCAGCGCGCCGAAGAATCCCTGGCCCACATGCACCCGGGTGAAGGTGGAGCGGAGACGGTCGCGCGCAGGTGAAGCGATCGCATTACGCTCTTGGGCTGCTGGCGGTCACCACTCTCCTCAGCTTCATCAATCGGAACGTCATCTTCGGCCTGTTCGATCCGATCAAGGCCGATCTCGCCCTCAGCGATACCCAGCTCGGCTGGCTGGCCTCCGCCTATGTGCTGGTCTTCTCCCTGGCGGCGCTGCCTTTCGGGATCGTGAGCGACCTCCGGTCTCGCCGGGCCGTGATCACGCTTGGGATAGTGCTGTGGAGCGCGTTCACCATGGCCAGCGGTTTTGCCGTCGGGTTTAGCCAGCTGCTGATCTTTCGCGCCTTTGTGGGAATGGGTGCTGCAGCATTCAGCGCCGCGTCTCAATCGATGACCGCGGACTACTTCCCCCTGCGAGGACGAGCGGTGGCACTGGGAATCCTCGCCGCCGGTATCACGCCGGGGGGTGTGCTCGGGATCTGGCTGGGTGGCCGGCTCGAGGTGGTCTACGGATGGCGGACGGCGATGATCGCCGTCAGCATTCCCGGATTTCTTCTCGCGTTGCTCACTGCCCGGCTACACGATCCCCGCCGCACCCCGACGTTACTGTCACTTCGAGAGAGCTGGACTGAGCTCCAGCTCAGCATCAACTCTCTGGTTCGTTCCTTTCTCCCTTTGATTCTGAGCCTGCTGGTCGGGGGCGCGCTGGCCTGGCACTTCGACCGGATCTACGCCGCGGATTCCAAGGTCGACGTCGCCGCGCTTGGAGCGTCCGTTGCATTGGGCGTCGCTCTCAATATCCGGCTGTGGGTCAAACGATTCGCCCGGTCACCGGCCTCAGGGCCCACCGCACTGGTCCGGGTCTTCGGTGACCAGGCGGTCTCGCTGGCGGTCGTGTTGCGGACTCCTACCCTCCTCTATGTGTTCCTGGGGGGCGCCTTGATCTCTTTCGGCATCAACGGACTGGTCGGCTGGGCCCCAACATTCATTTCGCGGGAGCTGAATCTGGCAGTGGCCGATGCCGCGACCCTGCTGGGAACCTGGGGACTGGTCTCCGGGATCAGCGGTGCTCTGTTCGGTGGAGCGCTGGCCGACTGGCTCCGGCGCTACACCCCTACCGGTCGGGTGATCACTATCGGCCTCGGGCTGTTGATCGGGGGCCCGCTGACGGTCTGGCTGCTCACCGTGCGGGACCTGAGCCTCTTCGTACCGGTTTTTGCTGCTGCCTTCTTTTTTCTGTCCTGGTTCAACGGCCCGATTGCCGCGGTGATCTTCGACGTGGTGCCGCCAAAGATCAGCGCGACCGTTGCGGGAGCATATCTTCTTTTCATTCACCTGGTGGGCGACACCGTAGCCTTCCCGCTGGTGGGTGCGCTCTCGGACCGGTTCGGGTTGGACCAGGCAGTGCTGCTGCTTCCGTCGGTTGCCATCCTGGGCGGACTGGTGATCCTGGGAGCCAGCCGGACGGTGGCGGCCGATATGCTTACCGCGCGTTCCTATACATCAGCTCCATCAGCTCCTCTACTGCCGCATCTACCTGCTCCTGATCAGTACTCCTGAGGACCTCGGTCACACAGTGCTTCAGGTGGTTCTGAAGCAGTCCGCGTCCCACTCCGCGCAGAGCCTCCTGCACCGATGAGAGTTGCATGAGCACGTCGGCGCAGTAACGCTCCTCCTCCACCATCTTCTGCAGACCGCGGACCTGCCCTTCGATCCGGCGCAGCCGGGTCCCGATCGCGTGTTTGATCTCTGGGTCTACCGTGCTGCCCGGCGATCCGTCGGCCGTCCTGGCCCCACAGGCGCAGGGAGACCTGGTTTCAGTTGCCATGCTGAACCTCGTCACTGCGTGAACGGTGAGAGTGAATGGTTAACGCTGGTAATTCCTGAGCCGGAGACTGTTTGAGATCACACTCACCGAGCTGGCCGCCATGGCCGCCGCCGCCATGGCCGGACTGAGCAGCAGACCGAATCGGGGATACAGAACACCGGCGGCTATCGGAATCCCGATCAGGTTGTAGATGAAGGCCCAGAAGAGATTCTGCCGAATGATCTTCATGGTCCGGCGGGAGAGCTCGATGCCGTCCACTACACCCATGAGATCACCCCGCATCAGGGTGACGGTGGCGGCTTCAACTGCCACGCTGGTTCCGCCGCCCATCGCAATCCCGATGTCCGCCTGAGCCAGCGCCGGCGCGTCGTTCAGTCCATCACCCACCATTGCCACGGACTTGCCCTCCCGCTGCAGCCGCCGGATTTCTTGCAGCTTCCCCGAAGGCAGCACCTCGGCGACGACCCGGTCGATCCCGACCGTTTGAGCCACGGTGGTTGTGGTGCGTTGATCGTCGCCGCTGAGCAGGAGCAGATCGAGATCCAGCTGCTTGAGCCGGCGAACCGCTTCCGCGCTACTCGAGCGGACCGGGTCTGCCACCGTGATGAGCCCCGCCGCCCGGCCATCGACCGCGAGATATATCCGAGTCTCATCCGATCTGCCGCTCTGCCGGTCGAGAGCTCCGGGGTCCAGCTTTGCCTCGCGCATCAGCGCTAGATTCCCGACGGCAACGCGGTGGCCCTCCACCAGGCCCTCCACTCCCCGGCCCGTTCGGCTCTCGAACGCGGTAACCGGGAGCAGCGAAGTCGCCCGACGCTCCGCCTCGGCAACGATTGCCTCGCCCAGCGGATGCTCGCTGAATCGCTCCACTGAGGCCGCCAGCTGCAGAACCCGTTCGGCATTCAGGCCGGACTCGACCGCCGCGATCACCGAGCCCACCATTGGCCGGCCTTCGGTGATGGTTCCGGTTTTGTCCAGCACGACCACATCCACGTCACCGGTCCGCTCCAGCGCCTCGCCTCCTCGGATCAACACGCCGAGCTCGGCTCCCCGACCGGTCGCCACCATCAC
>DATFQK010000003.1:0-6421 GCA_035264345.1 Gemmatimonadales bacterium
TCGACCTGACCGCCGGCGTTGCCGATCAGGTATATGGGGGAATTCTGTTCGAGACACCTCAGGCCAGGGCTGCCGTGGCTGCCACCCGCGGCATTCTGCTGACGTACAAGGGGGCACCGGCCGAGGCGTTCTTCTATTCGACTTGTGGCGGGAGAACTGCTGAAGGCGTCGAAGTCTTTCACGGCGCGGCTCAGCCCTATCTTCGTTCCATCGCCGATGAAGATGAGCATGGGGTAGCGTACTGCAGCATCTCCCCCCGCTATCGCTGGCACGAGGAATGGAGTGATCAGTCGCTGCGGGCCACGTTGGAGCGGAATCTTCCGCCCGTGACCGGCATCCGGCGAGAGCTGGTCCGACAGGTGAGCGATATCCGGGTGTCGCGGCGCACACCGTCCGGGCGAGTCGATCAGCTCGCCATCGCGCTGGGCGGTCCCGAGGTGCGAGTCGATGGTCTCGCCATCCGGCAGGTCCTCCGGCCGGCCAACGGCGAGCTGCTCCGAAGCACCGCGTTTACCCTGGCCGTGAGTGGCGGCAGCGGAAGAGTCTCTCGTCTGGCGGTGGACGGGATGGGAGCGGGCCACGGTGTGGGATTCTGTCAGTGGGGCGCCGTCGGCCGAGCTCGGGCAGGGCAGGGGTACGCGCAAATTCTGGGGGCCTACTTTCCCGGCACCAGCCTGACTCGCCGCTACTGAGGAGAAGGAGGTGCTATGACTGCCGGTCGCGGCGCAGCCGCAGGCGAGCGGCTCAAGGTGGGGGTGATCGGAGGCGGAGCGATTGCCCAGGTGGCGCACCTGCCTGTGCTCAAGAAAATGCGCACGGTCGAGGTGCTCGCCATTTGCGACATCGATCTTCCCAAGGCTCGAGCCCTTGCCGACCGGTTCGGCGTGAAGGATGCCTTCGATGACATCGAGGAGCTGTTGCGGTACGAGGAGCTCGATGCCGTGGTCATCTGCTCTCCTACCCACCTCCACGAGTCCCACATTCAGGCGGCGTTGTCGGCCAATCTCCACGTGCTGGTCGAGAAGCCCCTGGCCATGTCCGCCACCAGTGCCCAGCGCATTCTGAAGACGGTGGAGAAGCGCGACCGAGTGGTGATGGTGGGAATGAATCACCGCTACCGTCCCGACGTGCAGATCGTGCGCAGCTTCGTTCAGAGCGGAGAGCTCGGAACCATCGAGAGCGTCCGGGGGAGTTGGCACGTTTTCCGGCCGGGACGCACGCCGCTGGGCTGGCGTCAACGCAGAGAGCAGTCGGGTGGCGGAGCGATGCTCGACCTGGGACTGTCGATCCTGGATCTGGGGCTCTGGCTGGGAGGCAACTCCCAGCCGGCACGGGTCAGCGCCAGCCTCGACCCGTTGGCGCGCGACCGGGCGGTGGAGCAGTCGGGAAGTGCTTTCGTCGTCTGTGAGAATGGAATGTCGATGTTTGTGGATGTGACGTGGCGCCACCTCGGCGAGGGCGAGCGGTTCGGCGTGGGACTCAGGGGCAGCAAGGGGACGGCAGGTATCAATCCATTGAATGTGTGGAAGGAGCTGCACGGGATGGCCGTAGACGTCTCACCCACCGGCTCGGTGGGGCGGGAGAATGCGTTCACCGCGTCCTATCGAGCCGAGTGGGCGCACTTCCAGGCGGGCATTGCGGGAGACGCCAAGGTTCCTGCCCTCAACGAACATCTGACGCTGCACAAGGTGCTCGACGGGATTTACCGCTCGGCGTTCGATAATCGAGATGTGGAGTTGTGAAGCGGGGCAGCGGGGCAGTGGGGCGGCGGGGCGGTCTGGCTATGGCAGTCCTCCTGATTTGTTCACTCGGTACCTCGCTTCTCGCTCAGCAAACTGCCCCGCTGCCCCGCCGCCCCGCTGCCCCGCCCGACACCGCGCTGATCGTCTATCTCATGACCATGGGTCCCGGCAGGCAGGTCTGGGAGCGATTCGGCCATAATGCCATCTGGATCCACGATCCCGTCCGCGGCACCGATCAGACCTACAATTACGGGCTCTTTGATCTTCACCAGCAGAAGTTTCTGCTCCGCTTTGTCCAGGGTCGGATGTGGTACTGGATGCAGGGGTACCCGGCCCAGTCTTACGTCGAGTCGTACCGCAAGGCCAACCGCTCGGTCTGGGTTCAGGAGCTGGAGATAGCGCCTGCGGCCCGGCGCGAGTTGCAGCGATTCTTGGAGTGGAACGAGCGGCCGGAGAATCGCTTTTACCATTACGACTATTATCGTGACAACTGCTCCACTCGCGTGCGCGACGCGCTCGACCGGGCACTCGGCGGAGCGATTCGGGCCGCCACGGCGGCAGCGCCGACGGGGAGAACCTATCGCTTCCATACGCTGCGCCTCACCGCCAACGATCCCCCGATCTACACCGGCCTTCTGCTGGCCCTGGGACAGCCGGTTGACCGGCCCATCTCAGAATGGGACGAGATGTTTCTGCCCCTGGCCTTGCGGGTTCATGTCCGAAACATCCGGGTGACCGGAGCCGACGGGAGAAGTGTTCCGCTGGTCCGGTCCGAGCGGACGCTCTTCCAGTCCACCGAGCCCGAGCCGCCGGCGATTCCTCCCTCCTGGACTGGATGGTATCTCCTCGCTGGAATCGCCATCGGTGGTGCTGCCCTGGCCTTGGCCCGTTGGGCGAGAACATCGGGAGTCGTTCGAGCCGGATTTCTGGCCGTGACCTGGAGCTGGTTGCTGCTGACCGGAGTGGGTGGTTTGGTGCTGGCCGGCCTGTGGGGACTGACCGATCATACCGCTGCCTATCGTAACGAAAACGTGCTGCAGTTCGACCTGCTCGCGCTGCCCCTGATCTGGTTGGTGACTCGGTTGGCGTTCGGGTCAGCCCGATTTGCCCGGGGTACCCTTGTCCTGGCCACAACCGTCGCGGCGCTTTCTCTCCTGGGTCTCCTGCTCAAGTCCCTGCAACCGTTCCACCAGATCAACCAGTCGGTCATTGCTCTTGCGCTTCCGGCACATGCCGGAATTGCGGCGGCGGTGTTGACTTTGGCTCGCGCTCAGTCTCCGACCCGGCGTAGCCCTGCCCGGGCCTCGGGATAGCCGGAAAATAAGGAAACTGCCTGAGCGTAATGCCGGCTTGCGCTGGCCCTGTCACCCCGCTGCTCCGCCAGCAGTCCCAGGCTGAACTCGATCAGCGCGTTGGTAGGGACTGTCTTCCCCTCGGCTTCTCGCACCGTGGGTCCGGCTGAGGGGTTCGCCTCCGCGAGAACCTCGTGTCCCACCCGTTGGATGATGCGGTAGAGGTCGGCTCTGTCCTGCAGTTTGGCGTCCGTGTTTGACACCACCTTGAGAATCTGTCCGCTCTCCACGTCCACGATTCTGGCATCGAGCCGGAACTTTCCATAAAAGTCGGCGAAACTCCCGGTTACCGCGTAACGTGCGCCGACCTCCTTGCCGACCCGGGCCGCAGTCGCGGCGTCCAGCCGGCCAGCAGGATCCACTTTCTGAGCCCGCAACGCCTGACTCAGTCGAGCCGGCTCCGTCAGACGCAACTCGGAATGGCCGCTCAGCTCGGCCGCAATGGTGGCGGGTATTCCCACTTGGAGGGCCTGCAAGATCTCCTTCTCCTGTCCATACGAGCCGCGGTCGCCGAACGGCAGGATCGCGATGACTACTGGCTGGTTCTGTCCCTGAAGCGGCGAAGACTCGAGGGCACCGGCGCTGAACACCGCGCCGAGTGCTACCAGGCCAGCCCGACTGGTCTTCACAAGCGAAAACTCAGTCCTTCGACCGCGGCCTCGACCACGAGAGTTGGAGCGACCTGAGCGGCGTATTTCTTAGTGTCCTCGACCAGAAGGTCCAGGGCCGCATCGTCGTGCTCAGGCTCGTGATGGAACAGGATCAGCCGGCGGCAGCGCCCTTCCCGGGCAAGGTCAACTGCCTGTCGTGGGGTGGAATGGCCCCAACCGGCACGGGCTTGGATAAACTGGTCGAGGTACATCGCGTCGTGGATCAGCGTGTCGGCGCCCTGGATGAACTCGACCAACCGGCTGCGCCAGTCCGACGGCACCTCATAGTTCCCGCCTGGTCCCAGCTCGTTGTCGGTGACATAGGCGAGCTGCCGGCCCCCTGAGGTCGGAACCAATCGATAACCGAGCGTGGTGCCGGGATGTCGAAGCCGGAGCGCGCAGACGTTGAAGCCGTCGATCTCGAATTCACCTTCCTCGATCTCCACCACCATCAAGGACGCCGCCAGGGCGTTCAGCGGTACCGGGAAGACCATCGGATCCATTTGCCGGCCCAGGATCTCCTTGAGCGGCACCCCCTCCTGCTGTGCTCCGTATATGACGACCGAGGTTTCCCGGCAGCTGAAGGGCTTGAAGAACGGCAGCCCCTGTATGTGATCCCAGTGGGTGTGAGACAGGAGGATATCTGCGGAGAGGATGCCATTCCGCTGCTTCATCAGCATGTGGCCGAGCGGACGCAGTCCGCTGCCGGCATCGAGGATGACCAGCCGGTTGTCTGGTCCGGCAATGCTGATGCAGGCGGTGTTGCCGCCGTACCGCGCGGTCTCGGGCCCTGGAGTTGGGATCGAACCGCGGGTACCCCAGAATGTCACCTCATGCTTCATCGCGACTCCAGCAGCCGGTGGGCTATGTCGCAACCTCTCCGCGTCTGCGGGAGCTCAGCCGTGGCAACAATCACGGCCCGTGGGTGACGGTGCTCACGCCCTCCGGGCGGCAAGCATCAGGGAGCGTCGGTCTTTGAGGGTGATGTCTTTGCGGGTGACCTGGATGATGCCTCGCTCGACCAGGTTGCGCATGGTGCGGGAAACCGTCTCCCGGCTCGATCCAATCATCTGAGCGATGGTATGGTGGGTCAGCTTGCGGGTAATGCGGTCGCCGCCCTCGTCTTCCGCCATCCGGAGAAGGAGATGGGCCACCCGGCCATTGACGTCGAGCAGGACGAGGCTTCCGATCTTTTCGTCCGCCCGGCGGAGCCGGCGCGAGATCTCCTTCAACAGCGAAATCGCCACCTCGGGCGAATTCCGCAGCCGGGCGTGGAAGTCCTCCCGCCGGAGCACCAGCAGGCTGGAATCGTCCATGGCAATGACGTGCGCGGAGCGGGGTTCCTCGTCGATGACGGCCATCTCGCCGAAGAAGCTGCCCTCTCCAAGCACCGAGAGGATGACCTCACGGCCATCCTCTGCGATGAGCACCACCTTGACCTGACCCGCTGCCACAAGGAAGAGGGCATCTCCCGGGTCATCTTCGAACACGATGACGCTGCCCTTGGGATAGCTGCGTTCCCGGGTGAGGTCGGCGAACGCGGCCAGGTCGGATTCGCTCAGTCCGGAAAAGAGAGGGACCTTACGGAGGACCTCCATCGGGGACAGTGGCACTCGTGCCTCGCAGGACGTGGAAGTGTTTGGGTTGAGCATACTTGGGGCCGCTGGTGGTGTCAATTGAAAGACGGGAAGGGCGGGAGGGACGGGAAGGTATGATCGAGAGGCGGAGGCGGAAGGGATTACGCCTGACTGCCGGTCTCTCCTGTCTGCATACCTTCCCGTCTTGCCGCCTTTCCCATCCCTCCCATCCTGCAACCGCCCCCGCTACATTACTGGGCTTGGCAAACACCATGGAGCAGCAATGAAGGCCGATATCCATCCCAATTACCGCAAGCTGATGGTCCAGTGCGCCTGCGGCAATCAGTTCGAGACCCGCTCGACGGCCACTTCGATCCACGTCGAAGTGTGCGCCCAGTGCCATCCTTTCTTCACCGGCAAGCAGCGCCTGGTGGACACCGCCGGCCGGGTAGACCGGTTCCGCCGGAAGTATCAGACCGAGCCGGCCGCAACGCCCAAGGCGTAAACCATGGAGGCCCGGCTCCGCCAGGCTTTGACGCGGGCGGATGAAGTCGGCCAGGCCTTGGCAGACCCCGCCACAGCAAAGGATCCGAGCAAGCTGAGGTCGCTCGGTCGAGAACACACCCGTCTGGCTCCCGTCGTCAAATTGGCAGAACGTCTGGCCCGCCTCCAGCGGGACCTGGACCAGGCGCGGGAGCTGGCCTCCGAATCCGACCCCGAGCTGGTCGCGCTCGCCAGAGCTGACCTGGCTCGACTTCCCGACGAAATCTCGGCTCTGACCGAGGAGCTGCACGAGCTGCTGCTCCCCCGGGATCCGCACGATGAGCGCGACGCCATTATGGAGATCCGGGCCGGTACCGGCGGTGACGAGGCCGCCTTATTTGCGGCCGATCTCTACCGCATGTACCAGCGGTTCAGCGAGCGCCACGGACTTTCGTGGGAGCCGATCTCCGTGAGCGATGGTCCGCTGGGAGGGATCAAAGAGGCGATCGTCGCGGTGCGGGGCGACGAGGCCTACGGGCTGCTGCGCCGGGAATCAGGGGTGCACCGGGTGCAGCGAGTACCCGCGACGGAGACGCAGGGACGGATCCACACCTCAG
>DATFQK010000004.1:0-3128 GCA_035264345.1 Gemmatimonadales bacterium
AGTGAACGCCCGCCCCGCCGATGGCATCTCGGCGCTGCCCGGCTCGGTGGCGAACATCGTCCTATAAAGGGTAATGGGCCACCGTTCCTTTACGTAGGAATACCGAATCGGTGACCCATGCTCCTCGGCATAGGCGAGCACCCCGCCGGGCACCCTCAGTTCCGCAATCCAGAGACGTACCTGCGCAAGCGCATCGATCCGGTGAGCCTGGTACGGCTCAAGTAGTGTGACGGTCCCGCCACCCGCCAATTGGAGCGATTCGCCGGAATGTGCGTTGAGAAGCGGAAGAGCTTTGTCGCCGGAAACCTGGCGCAGCTCGACCACCCAATGACTGTCCTCACCTTCCGGCACCGGCGTAGAGAGGTGCAGCTCGACCCACTCGCCCGTCTCCTCGCGCCAGGCGTCCAGCGACGCGTTGATCGTGGCACTGGTGTTGACCACGACGACGTCGCCCCGCTGGAGATAGTCCGGCAAATGACGAAACCGGGCATGGGTGATCAGGTTGCCACCGGCTCGGCTGACCATGAGGCGCACCCCGTCCCGGGTGAGCCCGCGCGCCTCGGGCGGCTCCCTCGCGGCAAGATCATCCGGGAGCGTCTGCCAGGGCTCCTTCGCCGGCGCGGCGTACTCCAACACCGGAGCCGCGCTCATGCCGCCGGGCTCTCCACCAGGCGCATCGCCGAGTAGCGGCCGCTGGGCAGGTCACCCTCCAATAGGGAGACAAAGCCAGGGACGCTGGCTTCTGGCAGCGGCCGATCACTGATGTCCTCGCCGGGGAACGCTGCCTGGTGCATGTCGGTGCGCATGTCACCGGGATCGACCCAATACACCTTGAGGCTCGGGCTCTCCACGGCGAGCACGGCGGAGAGCTGTTCCAACGCCGCCTTGCTCGACCCGTAACCGCCCCAGCCGGAATACGCGGTCATACCCGCGTCGCTGGTGACGTTCACGATCCGGGCACCCGGTTTGAGCTCCGCCTTGACCGCCTGGATCACACCGAGCTGTGCGACGACGTTGGTCAGGTACACCTGAGCCAGCATCTCCAGCGGATACTCGAGCAGTGGGGGCTGGGGACTCGGCCCCAGGATCCCGGCGTTGTTCACCACGGCGTCGAGACCGGCGTGGCCTCGCGCCAGCACGCCGAGCTGCTCCTGGTGCAAGCTGTCCGTGATGTCGCCGGCCAGCGCGGCGACGTGAGTGATCGCCGCCAGCTCGTCCCGCACGGCACCGAGCCGGAGCCGGTCCTGCGCCGTGATGATGAGATTCCAGCCGCGCTGCGCGAGACCCCGGGCGAGCGCCAGCCCGAGCCCGCGTGAGGCACCGGTGATGAGTGCGGTCTTTCCATTATTATCTGTTGGCATGCGATCCTCCATTTGCAGCGAAGGATCGCGGGGTCACCCCCTCGATTGTATTGAGCGATGGGGCAGGGCAGAGATGGAAAACGGACAGGTGACACCCTGTCCAGATGAACAGGATGATTCGGAGTCTCGGCGGTCGCGACTTCCGGAGCCTGGCTTCCTTCATCTCTGTTCCGGGGTGACCTAGCGGCCTAACCAACGCATGCAGCTGGCGGGCGCTTCAGCTTTAAGCAAACGTCGGATTGCCAGTTCAAGAAATCGCCGCACCCTGATGTGCGGTCCGTCTGGCGGAAATGTGATCTGAGTTCATCTTGGGCCCTGTGATTGTAGCTTCTGCGTTCTTTCTGGCGGGAACTCATCTTGTTTTGTCGTTAGTTCCACCACATATCCGCGTTTTGCGAAGTCGGCGATGGCGCTCCGCTCCTGGTTTAGTCGTTCACGCAGATCTGACAGTAGGGTACGACTCCAGCCCCGGTTGGCCACACTTCTGGAGTCCGCGAGTACAATACATCTATGTCGTTGATGGTCAGAAGTACGTGAACGATCGACTTAACTTCGTCGGTTTTACATCAGGTCAAGCGTTCAAGGAGCGGATGAGGTATGAGCACCAACGCGACGTGACGGTTTGGTATAATCCGCAGAACCCGGCCGACGCCGTTTTGCACAAAAGCGCAACCTGGTCCAGCATTGTGTTTACAGTTGCGGCGATTGTCTGGTTCATCGTAGCGGGATTCTATCTCGTTACCTTCGTTGCTGCGCTTTAGCGTCCCTCACGGCGGGCGCGATTCCGCCTGACCAGCGGGTGAAGCTGCCGCGGCACGACACCGCTCGTGCAATCATTGTCTACGGAGTGCTGCGCAGCTTACCCTTGATGCGCTAGGCTGCTGCACGGAGGTTTACTTCATGAGTAGCATCGTGGCTTCGCTTCACGCTGAGTATCTGCGCTACAAGGCGCTCGCCGAGGCCGCCCTCGACCAATTGAGTGAGCCCGAGCTTGTAGTGTCCGGGCCTGGAGCGGGGAACTCCGTGGCGACTATTTGTTGGCATGTGGCGGGGAATCTGCGCTCGCGGTTTACGGACTTCCTCTCCAGTGACGGGGAGAAGCCCTGGCGCCGGCGCGAGGAGGAGTTCCAGCCTCGCACGGCAAGCCGTGCGGAGCTGCATGCGCATTGGGAGCTGGGCTGGACCGCTGCCCTCGACACCCTGAGGGACCTGACGGATGCCGATCTTGCGCGGACCGTCATTATCCGAGGCCAAGGGTTGACGGTGGCCGAGGCCCTGCATCGTTCCCTGGCGCACACGAGTTATCACGTGGGGCAAATCGTCTATGTCGCGCGCGGGCTCCGTGGGGAGGGCTGGCGCTTTTTGAGCATTCCTCCTGGGCAGTCTGAACAGTACAACGCACAGGCGACTCTCGAGACGCCAGGCGCACATGCGGCCAGTGTGCGACAACCGCGCTGAGCCTCGTCGCCCGCAGCAGGCTAACCCGCGCATGCAGCCAACAGACCGGGCTGGGCCGGCATCCCGCTCGGGCAGCGAGCTCCTCGAAGCCGTACAGTGGAAGCCCAGATTTGTCGGGCGCCGGGGACGAGGGCCTGCAGCTGATGCGCATTCCCGTTAGGCGGCTGAGAATAGATCTATGCCAATCGAGTTCCTTGAAGATGAGGCGCTACGTCCGTTACCAGGTGATCAGGTTTTCGGAGGCGAGCCAGGGCCCTATGCTCGGTTTCTCTTCATCACTGATGATCGCGACTCATGGATTGGGGCGTT
>DATFQK010000005.1:0-2356 GCA_035264345.1 Gemmatimonadales bacterium
AGGACAAGCTGGACGAGCTGCTCGGCATTGCCGAGTGGGCCGGACACACCGCCGACGGCACACTGAGCGATCTGCCGGTCACCCCTACCGCAGAGGTGTGGGACGAGGTCAGTGCCGAGCCGGATCTTTGCACCCGCCTCAAGTGTCCTCATTTCGATCGGTGCTTCCTCTTTCGGGCCCGGCGGCGTGCGGCAGAAGCCGATGTAGTAGTGGTCAACCACCATTTGCTCGCGGCCGACCTATCGGTCCGGCAGGCGGCGGACAACTGGCAGGAGGCAGCGGTACTGCCTCCGTACCGAAGGCTGATCCTGGACGAGGCGCATCACCTGGAAGATGTCGCCGCCAATCACCTCGGCATTCAGGTGAGCAGTCGCGCGGTGCGGCGGCTGCTGGGCCGCTTCGAGCGGAACGGCCGGGGTCTGGCTCCCACCCTCTCGTATGAGCTGCAGAGCCGTTCCGACCTGATGAGCCGGGCGAGCCTCGATCTGCTCCAGCAACGCCTCTTGCCGGCCATTGCCGATGCGCGCCGGGCGAGCGAGGCGCTGTTCCTTCGACTGCTGGAACGCTTGGAGGATCTTCCCGGCGGACAGCTCAGGCTGGAGGACAGTTTCGCCGCCGATCCCATCTGGAGCCAGGGGCTCGGCTTCGATCTGGATGCCACGCTCGGAGCGTTCAGGGCGCTCAGGGAAACAGTGGAAATCATCGCCGACCGACTCAGCCAGGCCGAGGAGACCGAGCGCCGGGAACAGCTGCTTCAGGAGCTACGCGGGGTCATGCGCCGGCTGGAGACCATGTCGGACGGCTTGAATCGGGCCTTGCGACCGGCACCCGGGGGACCACCCAGCGTCCGCTGGATGGAGCGCAGCGCGCGGGGGCAGCACGTCAACCTCTCTGTAGTTCCGCTCGATCTGGCGCCCTTGCTCAGGGAATTGCTGTTCGATCGGTTGGATACCGTAGTCCTGACCAGCGCAACTCTGGCGGCTGCCGGTGACTTCGAGTTCCTCGAGTCCCGGCTCGGCTTGAGCGGTGAGTCCTCGCCCGTACGAGTGAGGGAAATACTTCCGTCCCCGTTCGATTACGCGTCTCAGTGTGTCTTCGGCGTGCCCAACGATCTGCCGGAGCCGCGGGTAGACGAGCCGGGACATGGCGCGGCGGTGGTCCAGGTGGTCCACGACCTGGCCTACGCGTCGGATGGTGGAATGTTCGTGCTGTTTACCAGCCATAGCGCCCTCCGCCGGGCCGCCCAGGAGCTACGGGGGGGAGGCTTGGCTACGCGCTGGCCGCTGCTGGTTCAGGGGGAGGCCCCGCGTGATGTGCTCCTGCAGCGATTCCGGGATGCCGAAAACGCAATTCTCCTGGGTACCGACTCCTTCTGGGAAGGAGTGGATGTGCCCGGACGGGCGCTCCGCGCCCTCATTCTGAACAAACTACCTTTCAAGGTGCCGTCCGAGCCGATCACGGCTGCGAGACTGGAGCGCCTGGCTGAAGAGGGGCTGGACGGGTTCACGCACTATCTACTGCCTCACGCGGCCCTCAAGCTGAAGCAGGGGTTCGGCCGGCTGATCCGGAGTAGCCAGGACACAGGGATTGTGGTGCTGCTGGACAGCCGCGTCGTCACCAAGCGGTATGGACAGCTCCTCCTGAGCGGGTTGCCCAGAGCCGACCGCATTGTCGGCAGTTGGTCCCAGGTCCGGACAAAATGTGAGGACTTCTTTGCCCGGCAGAGCCTGCCCCGAGCCATCGAGCGAAGGGGTGCCATCGCATGATGTCGCTTCGGCCATCGAAGATCATCGGAATCGGCCGGAACTACGTCGAGCATGCCCGGGAGCTGGGAAACGAGCTGCCTCAGGTGCCCATGGTCTTCTTCAAGCCTCCCAGCTCGCTCATCGGTCCCGGAGAATCAATCGTGCTCCCGTCGATCTGCCAGCGAGTGGAGTTCGAAGCCGAGATCGGGGTGGTTGTGGCGCGGCGGCTTCGGAATGCCGATCCTCCCGCCGCCGAGCGAGGCATTAAAGGGTACGTTTGCGTGAACGATGTGACCTGCCGGGATCTGCAGAAGACCGATGGTCAGTGGGGCAGGGCCAAAGGCTTCGACACCTTCTGCCCGGCGGGTCCCCGGGTTGCAGGCGGGCTGGATTGGCGCGGCCTGAAGCTATGTTGCCGCGTGAATGGCGTGGAACGGCAGCGCGCAAAAGCAACGGACATGCACGTTTCCATCCCTGAGCTCGTGTCCTTTCTCAGCGGGATCATGACCCTCGAGCCGGGCGATCTCATCGCGACCGGTACACCCGCCGGAACCGGGCCACTGAAGGATCGGGATGTGGTGGAAGTAGAGATCAGTGGAGTGGGCATTCTC
>DATFQK010000006.1:0-6493 GCA_035264345.1 Gemmatimonadales bacterium
CGGCATCATCATGAGCCTGGTGGTCTGCACCGTGCTCTACATCGTCCTGGCCCTGGTCATGACCGGGATAGCACCATGGAACCGGCTGGGCACGCCCGAGCCGATGATCACCGCCCTCGCGCTGGCCGATGGCTCACCCCGGCTGCTCAGCATCTCGCGATTCATCGTATCACTCGGCGCCGTTGTCGCCATGAGCAGCGTGCTGCTGGTGTTTCAGCTCGGACAGCCGCGGATCTTCATGTCCATGGCGCGTGACGGCCTGCTCCCGCCGTTTCTGGCGCGGGTGCATCCCCGCTTCAGGACGCCCTACATCGGCACCATCATCACCGGCACCTTCGTCGCGACCTTTGCGGCGTTCGCCAACATCGCCGAGGTGGTGGACCTCACCAACATCGGAACTCTGTTCGCCTTCGTGCTGGTGTCGGCCGGCGTGATCGTGCTCCGCCGGATCGAGCCCAACCGGGTCCGGCCATTTCGGGCGCCCTTCGTTCCCTTCACCCCGATCATCTCGATCGTGGCCTGCCTCTACCTGATGCTGCAGCTCCCGACCCTCACCTGGATCCGGTTCGGCATCTGGCTCGCTCTTGGCCTGTTGATCTACATGCTTTATGGAATCCGGCACAGCCGGGTTGGCGGCCGGCTTCCCCAGGATAGTCGGCGGGCGAGTTAGAGCTCGACCGATTCGGCCAGTCGCAGTGCGCCGGCGACCGCGTCCACCGGCGCTTCGGTAGGCTGAAACGCCGGCTCCTCGCGGAGCTTGGCGAGCAGCGCCCGGCGGAGTTGCTTATGACCATTGAGCAGGCCGCCGGTGATCGCCACACGCACCGGTGGGGTGAGCTCCATTCGGGGCAACAGGCAGATGGCGAGCTGCGACAGCTCTCGCGCTGCATAGTCGGCAATGCCCTTGGCCAGGGTGTCGCCCGCGGCGCCGACCTCGAGCACGTGGGGAGCCAGGGCAGCTACTTCGGCGGGAGAGGCCCCGGCCGCCCATCGCACCAGAGCGTCGAAGTCGGCGCTGCGGGTGACCTGCAGGATCCGCTCACTCAGCGCGGTCGGCGGACTCCGGCCGTCGCGGGCGCGACTCACGGCCCCCAGCGATGCGCGTCCGATCGCGTAGCCGCTTCCCTCGTCGCCCATCTGCCAGCCGTAGCCGCCGATCCGATGTCGGTTCCCTTTCTGATCCCGGCCTACTGCGACGCTTCCGGTACCCGCGCTTACGACGATGCCGGGACCTTCGTCGAAGGCGCCGGTCAGCGCGACCTCGATGTCGGTTGTGACCACCACGTGTGAGGCGATGTTCTCGTTACGGAGCGCGGTGCGCAACTCGTCCCGCTCAGGCTCCCGACCCGCGCCGGCCGCACCCACCACCAGCACGTCGGCCCGTAGCCGGCCCGCGTCGGACAGCGCGGCCCGCACCACTTCCACAATCGTGCTCGCGGATGCCAGTGCCCGGCCCGGCCGAACCGCGGCTCCGGGCCCGTCGGCGCGACCCACGATCTTGCCGTCGTGAGACACACCTACCGCGGTCTTGGTCCCGCCGACATCCGCACCGATCAGGGTTTTGGGCATTCGAAATTCCGGTAAATATCTTGCCGCAGATTAACGCAGATAAACGCAGATAGAGCAGTGAGCCACGGATAGATACGGATAAAGACATGGATGGCTCCCCGTCCAGTATAGCTCCATGGTCCCTTCGGCTTCTTGATTGTGCTTCAACTGCACACCAGCGGAGTTACTTGTTGTAGAGGGAGCTACTCCGCTAAGGGTCTTATCTGCGTCCATCCGCGTTTATCTGCGGCGAATTCATTTATCTACGGCTAAGCAGTTCAACCTGCCGGCTAACGGTGCGGAAGGTAGCTGAGGGACGCGCCCGTGGCGACACAGAGGAAGGTGCCCAGGGGAACGTACCAGGGCCAGGCGAGCCCAGCGAGCGGGGTGAGCCAGGCCGGCCCTCCGACTGACGAGAGCTGGCGGGCGAAGACGACGACCAGCATCGCGCTGACCGTCACCCCGACAGCAGCCAGTACATCGCGGCTTCGAGCCCGGGGCCAGCGGGTGGCGAGGAGATAAGTACCCAGCAGCGCTCCATAGGTGATGGAAGCGATCGAGAGCGCGAGCACCACGACCGGGGTGTCTCTTCCGCTGGCGGCATAGTGAAAAAAGAGCGCTCCTCCGACCAAGGCCAGGGCCCATATGGCGGATAACAGCCGACCGATTCGAAGGAGATGCGCTGGATCCTGTCGGCCGGTCCAGGACGCGTACAAGTCGTGGGTAGCAGACGAGGCCAGCGAGTTGATGGCGGAGCTGTGGGTCCCCATGGCCGCGGCAAGGATCCCGGCTACAACCAGACCGGCCAGTCCGGTGGGCAGGTAGTGCAGGACGAAGGAGGGAAACAGCTCGTCTCCGGGCACACTCGACGGCGCCAGTCCCGCGGCCCAGATGGCCGATCCCACCAGCAGGAAGAGAGCAAACTGCAGGATCACCATCACGCCCGAGCCGATCAGGGCGATTCGGGCGTCGCCGAGCGAGCGGGTGGCCAGAAGCCGCTGCACGATGAGATGGTCGGTGCCATGTGAGGCGGCGGACAACAACGCTCCACCTACCACCCCACCCAGCAGGGTGTAGGTATGGGTCAAGTCCACGTGAACATCGATGATTCTGAGCTTCCCGGCCTGGCTTGCCAGTTCGAGTGCGTGTCCTGGCCCGCCCGCGATGCTCCACGCCACCAGGAGTGCCCCGATGCCTCCTGCGAGATACACGGATAGCTGGAGCACGTCAGTCCACACCACCGCCTTGAATCCGCCGAACCAGGTGTAAATCATGGTGACGATCCCCATCACGACGATCGAGGTCGGCACGCTCCACCCGGTAACCAGTGCCAGGGGAATGGCGCTGGCGAACACCCGCACCGCATCACCCAGGAATCGGGTGACCAGGAAAACCGTCGAGGTAAGCCGGCGGGTGCCCACGCCGAAGCGCGATTCCAGCCGGGCATAGGCGGTCTCCTGCTCACCGCGGAAGTATCCGGGGAGGAGCCAACGGGCGACGGCGATTCTCCCGAGCAGATAGCCAAAGGTGAGCTGGAGAAAGGTCAGATCGGAGCGAGCGCCGATCCCGGGCACCGAGATGACGGTGAGCGCCGACGTCTCGGTGGCGACGATGGAGAGGAGAATGGCCCAGGCCGGCAGGTCTCGCGCACCGAGAAAGTAGTCGGTCGCGCTCCGTTGGCGCCGGGCCACCCAGAGGCCGAGGCCCAGGGTAAAGACGAAATACAGGACGACGACAACGAGGTCGGCGTGTTTCAAAACAGAAGCGGCCGGAGAAACCGATGTTCTCCAGCCGCCCGCTTACCGCTCACCGCTTACGCTGTTCAAGCGGTAAAGCTGCTGCCGCACCCGCATCCGCCGCTGGCGTTGGGGTTGTTGAACGTGAAGCCGGAGCCCTGCATCGAGCTCACATAATCGATGGTGATGCCAGTGAGATACTGGGCGCTGAAGCCGTCCACGAAGACCCGGACGCCATTGATTTCCGCCACCATATCGTCTTCCAGCGGGCGCTCTTCGATGTTCAGGCTGTACTTGAACCCGGAACATCCGCCCGGCAGCACGCTGACCCGGAGTCCGGCGCTGTCAGCCGGAACCTGTTCCTGGGTGATGAACTTCTGCACCTCTTCGGCCGCCCTCGGCGTCAGCACCATGCTGAAGCCGGTGCTGGGGGACTCTTGCTCGACACCGCTCATGCTATCTCCTTCGGTCAGCCCCACTTAGGGGTGGTCTGCCAGCGGGGAAACCTCAGTTTGACTGGGAGAATTCTAAGTTGCCGCCGCGGCTTCTGTCAACGTTGGCGACGTACTGCTGATCGGCCCGCAAATTACGCTGAATCAACGCGAAAGCTGCCACTGCGCCGGCGCCGTAAAGCAGGGCTTTCAGGTTGGAGCTGATGAGTAAGGACCCCAGGCCGACCAGGGCGCAGTACACCGTGGCCAGACCGGCCACCCAGTTCACCCAGGAGAGTGCCCCCCCGGGTATGGTGTCTCCGGCAAATCCCAGCCGAGCCGCAACCGGCCGCCAGCCGGGTCCACCCGGGCGAACCCGGCGATAGAACCGATCGAGCGTCGCCTCGCTCTCCGGCTGGGTCGCGAAGGTCACCGTCAGCCATACCACCGTGGTGACCCCCACGGTGATCAGCATAGTGATGGCATAT
Organism: Gemmatimonadales bacterium; assembly: GCA_035264345.1. Classification (GTDB taxonomy): domain Bacteria; phylum Gemmatimonadota; class Gemmatimonadetes; order Gemmatimonadales; family GWC2-71-9; genus CAVVWJ01. The sequence goes on from DATFQK010000006.1 coordinate 4,204, forward strand.
GCCGACTGGGACAGGTCGTCCAGGTTGTAACCGTAGCGCGCCAGGATAAGCGAGGTCACGAAGGAGGCGATCATCGCGCTGATCTCTGACCACGCGTTTACCCGCCACCAGTACCAGCGAAGGATGAATACCAATCCGGTACCGGCTCCAAGCCCGATCAGAATCTTCCAGCCCTGCTCGACGCTGCTGAGGAAGCTCATCACGATCAGAGAGCAGACCATCAGCACCGAGGTCGCGATCCGCGAGGCGATCACCTGGGCCCGCGGGCTCGCCTGCGGCTTGATGAATCGCAGGTACACGTCGTTGACCAGGTAGGAGGCGCCCCAGTTGAGGTGGGTACTGATGGTGCTCATGTAGGCCGCAGCGAATGCCGCCAGGAGCAGCCCCTTGAAAGGAGACGGAAGCACATCCACCATGACCCGGACATAGCCCTCTTCGGGGTTGGCCAGGCCGGGATAACGGATCAGTCCCACGAATCCCACCAGGATCCAGGGCCAGGGCCGCAAGGCGAAGTGGGCGATGGTAAACCACAAGGTGGCCAGGAGTCCGTGGCGCTCGTCCTTGGCGGAGAGGATGCGCTGCACGACGTAGCCACCGCCACCGGGCTCCTGCCCGGGATACCAGGCAGCCCACCACTGCACTGCGAGAAAAATCAGCAGCGTGCTGAGCGGCAGCCAGGCCTGATCCAGCGGCGGCAGAACGCCGAAGGCGGCGTCGGTGGATCCGAAGTGAGCGGCGGATTTCTGAACCAGCACGTCGAGGCCGCCGATCGAGTTTACGGCGAATACCGCGAGCAGGATGGTTCCACCCATCGCGACGATGAACTGAAAGGCATCGGTGACGATCACTCCCCAAAGCCCGGAGAACACGCTGTACAAGGCGGTGACCCCGAAGAGGAGAATGGCGGCCCGCCATGGGTTCACGTTGAGAGTGACCTGAAGGATGGTGACCATGGCCCGGGTGACCCAGCCCATGATGATGAGATTGATGGGAAGGGCGAGATAAAGGGCCCGAAAGCCTCGGAGCGCGGCCGCCGGCCGCCCACCATATCGCAGCTCCGCAAACTCGACGTCGGTCAGAACTCCTGCGCGCCGCCAGAGCCGGGCGAAGAAGAACACAGTCATAACCACTGCGAAGGCACCGTTCCACCAGAGCCAGTTCCCGGCCACCCCGTACTTGGCCACGAAGCCGGCCACCGCCAGGGGCGTGTCGGCGGCAAAGGTGGTGGCGACCATTGACGTCCCCGCCAGCCACCAGGGCAGCGAGCGGCCGGTCACGAAGTAATCGGCCAGGGACCGGCTTGCCTTTCGGGTATAGGCCAATCCGATCGCCGCCGAGATCACGAAATACAACGCGATGATGAGCCAGTCGGAGAGGTGAAGTGTCATCGCACGTCCTCGAAGAGGGTGGTCATCACGAGATCCGCCACGCCGGCACGCACCGGGTTCCAGCGCGGGTTATTCCGGGTGGGGTGTACCCGGTTGCTGAGCAGCACGATGGCGACTCGGCGATCGAAATCGATCCAGATGGAAGTACCGGTGAAGCCGGTGTGCCCGATGCTGTGGGGCGAGAGCAGGCTACCCGAGCTGCTCCCGGAGTCCGGCGTGTCCCAGCCCAGCGCGCGACTGGAGCCGGGGACGAGGTTTTGGCGGGTGGTGAACGTCTGAACGACGGAACGTGGGAACGTGAGGAACGTGTGGGCCTTCGAGGACCCATCTGAGATTCCAACGCTCCGTCGTTCCGTCCTTCCATCGTTCCGTCGTTCCATCGTTCCGTCGTTCCCGACTGCGAGCATCCACTCCGCAAACCCCAGCAGATCCTCCACCGAGCCGAACAGCCCGGCGTGACCGGAGACGCCGTCCATCACCGCCGCGTTTTCGTCGTGCACCTCACCCCGAAGAACTCGGCCGCGCCAGGGGTCCATCTCAGTCGGGGCGATGCGGGATAGCCAGCCGGGCGGCGGCAGGTAACGCAATGAGGTGAGGCCGAGGGGGCCAAAGATCCGCTGCTCCAGCAGCGAGTCGATCCGCTGATGATAGACGGTCTCCAGGATTTGGGTGAGAACGATCGCGCCGAGATCGGAATAAACGTCCCGAGATCCGGGGGGATATTCGAGCGGAGTGGTGTCTGCCAGGGCGAAACCGTCTTGCCGGCTGGACACCTCCCGGAACAAGGGTCTCCAGGCCGGAAGCCCTCCGGCGTGACCCAGAAGCAGGCGTACCGTGATCTTTTCCTTCTCCGCTCCGGCAAACGCGGGAACGTAACGCTGAACCGGAGCGTCCAGCTTAAT
>DATFQK010000007.1:0-6380 GCA_035264345.1 Gemmatimonadales bacterium
TGTTTCCAGGTCCCGCATCTCGCCGACCAGAATGATGTCGGGATCCTCTCGCAGAGCCGCCCGGAGCGCATGCTTGAACGACCGGGTATGTACGCCCACCTGGCGCTGGGTCACCAGGCATTTTTTACTGGGGTGAACGAACTCGATGGGATCTTCAATCGTGATGATGTGATCCGTGCGAGTTCGATTGATCAGGTCCACCAGACCCGCGAGTGTCGTGCTCTTGCCCGAGCCGGTTGGCCCAGTCACCACCACCAGGCCCTTGGTGAGATAGCAAAGATTCTGGACCTCCTGGCTCAGGCCCATCTCCTCTGCCGTGCGGATCTGGTTGGGGATGACCCGGAACACCCCCAGAGCGCCGTAGCGGTCACGGCCCGCGTTACAGCGGAAGCGCGCCAGGCCGTCGATCTCGTACGCCCAGTCGGTATCGCCGCCTTCGCGAAATTCGCCGACCTCCTTGGGCGTCATGATGCTGAGGAGCATGTTCTCGAGCCGCTCGGCTGAGAGCGGGGGGTGGTCCTGCCGGGTCAGCTCGCCATGGACCCGCAGCATGGGTGGCTCGTTGCTCCGCAAATGAAGGTCTGAGGCGCCGGACTGAACCAGGGTACGGAACAACAGGTCCATGGTTGCACGATGTTCCGTCACATCCTGGGTTGAGCGAGCGGCTGGAGAGGGTGATGGAGAAGGCGGTGCGAACGGCGCCGAGGACGAAGGCGGAGCGGCTGCAGCAGCGGCAGGAGCGGAGCTGGCGGACGACGCGGCGGCTCCGGCTGGGACCGACGCCGGCCTCAGCACCGCAAGACCATTAGCACCAGGCTTGAGCTCCACCCGCACCTCGCCGTACGGAGATCGGTAGGCAAAGGCCACCGGCTCAGCGGTGCCGAACTGGGAAGCCGCGTCCGGTGAGGCAATTTCCCGCACCAGCCCCTGGATCTGGACATCACTCAGCGGCTCGCGGGTGATGGGACGAAGCGATCCATTATACATCAGTGACGCTGGCTTACCGACGGCGAGCTGGAGCGCTTCTGCCCGCTGCTCCTGCATCACCTGGATCAGTCTGTCGAGTCGTGCCACGGTTGCATCTCAGTCGAGTGGGCGAATCAGGCGTACCTGGGACTTGTTGATGTATTGCATGATTCCGTCAGTGGCCAAGGTAAAGAACCGACCCGGCGCATTGACGTAGTCGAGGGCCCGGGCCCGGTTGGGTGGAAGCTCGAACGAGCTGCGGCCCCGGTACTCCACGCCGTCGGTCAGCTCGACCGACAGCATGACCAGTTTCGCGGCGGACGCCCGATCCGGATCATCGCGCGGTTCCAGGTTCTGGCAGGACACCACCGCCACCTGGGCTTTGGAGACGAAGGCGACTCCCCCCTCGCCCAGGCTCAGGGCAAAGAAAGGATCGTCGCGATTCAGCATTTCCAGCGGGCTTTCGCTGTCGGACGGGTAAGTGGCCCGGGCCAGCAGGTGCAGCTCCCCCGCCAGCACGACACCCTCGGCAAGCACCACCCGGGCGGCGACCCGCTGTGTGGCGCCCCAATCGCTCATTGAATTGTTCGGAGCATGGCGCCGGAAACTGAACGAACCGGTCAGCCCGGGCAAGGGCCGGCATCAGTCCCTGAGCTCTACCGAGGCCCGTTGTTCGATCCACCTGATCGCCTCGAGGTAGTCGGCGTCCTCACCTAGCGCAGCCCGGGCCTGGTCCAGCAGCTGCCCCGAAGTGGCGATCATGGCTCCCGGAACGCCGGTGTCCTTCAATAGATCGCGAGCTATAGCCACGTCCTTGTCCAACAGGGCCAGTCTGAACGTGCGGGGCCAGGCGCCGGTCAGAACCCGTTCCGGGACCAGCGATTCGCTCACGAAGGAACGTCCGCTCCGAGGCATTCAGGACCTCGACCGCCGTCCGCGCCGGCACACCCGCTTTCACCAATGCCGCCAGACCTTCTCCCACCGCCAAGATGTTGACGGCCAGGAGCGCATTGTTGACCGCCTTCATGGCGTGGCCGGTTCCAACCGGCCCCATGTGCTGGATGCGCTGTCCGAACGCCTCCAGCACCGGGCGGGCTCGCTGGAAGGTGCTCGCATCGGCTCCCACCATTATGGTAAGCGTTCCCGCCTCGGCCCCGTTGGTCCCGCCGCTCACCGGCGCATCCGCGAACGCAATGTCCTTCTCGGCCAGCCGTTGAGCGATCCGCCGGGAGCTGGCGGGATCACCCGAGGTACAGTCGAGCAACATGGCTCCGCGCCTGAGACCCGCGAGCAATCCGTCGGACCCATCCAGCAGAGCCTCGACCTCACGGGAGTAGGAAGACAGGTAACCACGACATCGGCGCCCTCGGCTGCTTGCCTGGGCGTGTCGGCTATCCGCGCGGAGTAGCGACGGGCGAAGTCAGTAGCTCGTGCAGTCGTGCGATTGTAGACGGTGAGCTCGTGCCGTTGGGCCAGGTGCATGGCCATGGGCCAGCCGATTGCCCCGAGACCGACAAAGGTGACACGCATGCGGCAAATTAGCCGCCGGTGGATCAGGCTGGCAGCCCTCGACAAAGAGTCAGGTGAGCGCGACGATTGTGCATGGACCTCCGCTGGTCTCGTATCATGCTGGCCGGCCTCGGAGCGTGTCTGGTGCTCTTCATTGTCGGACCGCTCCTTCGGCTGCTCCTGGAATCGTCTCCCCGGCATCTGGCCGATGCCGTTCGAGATCCAGAGCTTCGCGCCTCGATTGCCCTGACGATTTTCACTGCGACCGTCGCTACCCTGCTGGCGGCTCTGCTCGGCATTCCTCTGGCCTACCTCCTGGCTCGCCGCAGCTTTCCCGGACGCAGGATCGTTCAAGGAATCATCGATTTGCCAGTGGTGATTCCGCATCCGGTGGCCGGCATAGCCCTGTTGTTGTTTCTGGGGCGCCGGTCCACTGTCGGGGGCATCTTGTCACAAATGGGGCTGGAGTTCGTCAGTCACGTACCCGGGATTGTGGCGGCGATGCTGTTTGTCTCCGCGCCGATTCTGGTCAGCGGAGCGCGAGAGGCATTTCGCGGAGTCGACCCGCAGCTCGAACGAGTCGCTCGTACTCTGGGCGATACCGCCTGGGGAGCCTTTCGTCGGGTGACGCTGCCGCTTGCGGGACGAGGGATTCTCGCCGGCTCCGTTCTCGCCTGGGCCCGGAGCGTCAGCGAGTTCGGCTCGATCGTCATTCTGACCTACAATCCGAAAGTGGCGAGCATCTTCATCTTCGATCGATTCACCGCGTTCGGGCTGCCCGCAGCCGTGCCGGCCGCCGTGATCCTACTGCTAGTGGCTCTGGCGGTGTTCCTCCTGGTCCGAGTGCTGCAGCCCGAGGAACCGACGTGATCCGACTGGTAGATCTGCAGGTCAAGGTGGGAAGCTTCTACCTGCGGGATATCTCCCTGGAAGTGCCGAGCGGCGGGTACGCCCTGATCATCGGTCCGACCGGTTCCGGAAAAACCACCCTGCTGGAAGCCATAGCTGGCCACGCCAAGCTTCTGGGCGGCAAGGTCTTCATGCACAATGACGAGGTCACTGGCCTGCCGCCCGAGCGGCGTGGACTAGGTTTCGTGTATCAGCAGTATCATCTGTTCCCCCACCTTACCGTTCGGAACAACATCGGCTACGGGCTCACCGGCCGCGGAAGACAGAACGGCGCCGGCGCCACTCGAGCGGAAGAACTGGCGGCCCTGCTCGGACTCACGCCGCTGCTCGACCGGCCGGTGCGGGGGCTCAGCGGGGGCGAGCAGCAACGAGTGGCGCTGGCCCGGGCGCTCGCCCCCAAGCCATCGATCCTCCTCCTCGATGAGCCGTTCGCCGCCGTCGATCCAGCCACCCGACAGGTGCTCCGGCGCGAGCTCCGCCAGCTGCACGAGCGTGAGGGCATTACCACGCTGCAGGTCACCCATGATTTTGACGAGGCGCTCCGGTTGGGAGATCTGGTGGCGGTGCTATCGGAGGGGAGAATTGCCCAGAGCGGTACTCCGGAGCAGGTGTTTCGATACCCTAACTCAGCATTCGTCGCGCGATTTGTCGGCAGCGGAAACGTCATTGCAGGAATCGTCCAGCGGAACGACTCCGGGGAGCGGGAAGCCCCCTTTCGCGCACGGTTTCAGGGAGAAAATCTCAGCCTCGATGTCGTTGCTGAGCGCGAAGGGCCGGCGCATGCCGTGATCCGGCCAGAAGACATCGTGCTGAGCCTGTCGCCCCATCCGGACTCGGCCCGCAATCACAAGGAAGCTGTTGTGGTTCGGTTGGAGCGACTGGGGCCGGTTACCCTGGTGCACCTCGATGTGGGCCGCCCGTTGATCGCCTCGGTGACCACCGCCTCCGCCGATGAAATGGCCCTGCATCCCGGGCTCCGGGTCATCATTGCCCTCAAAGCAACCGCCATTCTCCTGGTGTAAGCTCCAGTATGCCCGCCCGGCTCCTCCACGTCGACCTCGATGCTTTCTTCGTCGAGGTCTGCCGCGAACACTATCCCGAGCTCCGCAACATCGAGCTGCTGGTGGTCGGCGGACGCCGAGATCAGCGTGGAGTGGTTCAGTCGGCCTCGCACGCCGCTCGCCGCTTCGGCATTCACGCCGGGATGCCGATAGCCGAAGCGGTTCGGCTCTGTCCTCAGGCCACATTCTTTCAAGGGTCATTCGTGCACTATCGCGACGCATCCCACGCGGTCCGGGCCGTTCTGGAGGACTTCTCCCCCACCGTGGTGATGGCGTCCCTGGACGAGGCGTACCTCGATTTCGCCGGCACCGAACGACAGTATCCGACATCGCTGCTGCCGGTGGCCGAACAGATCCGCGATGCGGTCAAAGAGCGCACCGGTCTCGACGCCAGCGTCGGCATCGGCCCCAATCGAATGATCGCCAAGATGGCATCCGACTGCGCCAAGCCCCGTGGTCTCATGGAAGTGCGGGCCGGATGGGAGAAAGGCTTCCTGGCCGGTCTTCCCCTCTCCGCCCTTCCCGGCGTTGGGCCCAAGACGGCCGAGCGCTGGGCCGTGCTGGGACTGGTGAATGTGCACCAGATCCAGGAGATGGCCGAGCGAGAGCTGGAGCGACTCATCGGAGGCGATGCCCGCTCGCTCAAGCTCCGGGCCAGTGGACGGGGTGGGACGGTGCTTCGGCCTGACCGGCTACCCAAATCAGTGAGTCGGGAGATCACGCTTTCGCGCGATCTGCGGGATCCCGGGGAGCTCGAAGGTATTCTGGCGCTGCTGACCGCCCGGGTGGCCGCTCAGCTCCGGGACGAGCAGATCCTGGCGCGGTCGGTAACCCTCAAGCTCCGTCACGACGATTTTCGAACGGTCACCCGCCGGCGGACCCTGGAAGCGGCGACGGATCTGGACGCCGAGATCTACCACGTCGCCCGGGAGCTCTTTCGCTCGGCGTTTGCGGATGTGCGGAGGCGAGACCGTGGAGTTCGGCTGATCGGAGTGGCAACAACCAACCTGGGCACCGCTGCCGTAGAGGATCTGTTCGAGACTCCCGAGCGGGTCCGGCTGCGGCACCTCACCGAAGCGGTCGACAAGGTCCGGAACAAGTACGGATTCGACGCAGTTACGCCCGGGTCGATCGTCGATCTCCGGCGGAAGCCGCCGCGTCCCTAGCTCAGCGGAAGTCCTTGGCCTCGAAGCGAAGTCCGACGGTGCCGTCGGCCGCAGTCACTCGAGGTCCAAGATCGCGGAAAGTGGCGGTCCGGCCGGTGCTGTCCCGGGCTCTTACCGTGCTGTTCTGGTAGAGCCGGTAATATCCTATGAAGACCCGACTGGCACCGGGTCTGATAGCGCAGCCACAATCAACGCCACCCTCCAATCCGGCGTTGGTGGTAATCCGTAGCAGCTGCTGGCTGGCGTTGGTGATCAACGGAGCGAAGTACGCGGTACCACTCTCCCGGATCGTCGCACTCCGCCGAATACTTCCCCGTTTTTCCCGAATAACCGCGGAGCCCCGTAATTCCTCTCCCATTGGACGTTGATTGGCTGAGAGTGGGCGGGCCAGATTCCACTGCACTACGACCGACCCTGAGGGAAGCTCCAGCGTTTGAGCCGTGCCCGGTGCGAGACTGACCGGAGCGCGCTGAGCCACCGCCAGCCAGATGGGAGCCGCCAGCTCGTTGCTGAATACCAGCCTCCGTCGTCCAGTGAAGTACCACGCGACCAAACTGCCAACAATCAGGATCACAACAGCCAGAGCCGGCGCGATCCGGGGAGGATGCCGTCTCGGCCGGGTTACCGGAGATTCGGTGGTGGGACCGGTCACATGGGCTCGCCGGAAACGGGGGTTGAGGGTACAAGGATAATGGTGAGTGCGACGGGGAGCATGCTCCTCCACGGGTGGCGGACCGTACGCCAGTTGTTGCATATCCTGCAGAATTGT
>DATFQK010000008.1:0-3941 GCA_035264345.1 Gemmatimonadales bacterium
GAGCAGCGGCCATATCCCGGTTGCCAGATAAAACACTCCCTGAATTACAGCGAGCTTCAGCATCCACCGCCCCTCGAAATACCGGGTGAGATTCGGGTTCACGGCATGATCAGTGGCAACTTACCAGACCCTGGCTGTCTCATTTCTGGTGAGTGTTTCACCCGAATTTTCTGCCGCCGAGGCAACCTGCAGAAAGGAGCACAGCGGTAGCCGGCTCTGGCTGCGCCAAGTCGTTGCTGATTCGACGACTCATTTGCCGCGACACAGCCCTTGCAGTAATGGCGATGCGTCAGCTCGGCATGAACGAAAGTGCATTGTACCCGAGCGCGAAAGTTGCGTGAAATCGCGCCTCGGCACCTCCCTTAGTGCTCGAAACCCGGCGCTCATGAGGTCTGGCATGTACCGTATCGAGCTCTCGCCCGGCGAAGAAACCGTATTCAGATCGATTGAAGAGCTGGCCGTGGCGATCAGGAGAGGAGTGGTGACTCCTCGTGCCCGGATATTTCATAACGCCTCGAGCAAGTGGCTGCCGATCCAGTTCCATCCCCACTATAAGACTGCGGTGTCGATGCCGCTGACCCAGGCGGCTCTGGTTGCCGGACCCCAGGCCAAGCCGCTGTCTTCGCTCACGCTCGATCTGCCCCCTGAGCCCACGCCGGAACCCGAGATGACGCTCCCGGCGAGTGAGCCGAGGGTACTGGCCCTACCGAAACCGGCGGCACAAAAGAAGAAGCGCAAGTCCAAAGAACTAACTGGTGAAAGCCGGAGCCGGCGGCGCAGCAAGCCGCGGCGACAGCTGAGAATCGCCCTGATCGGAGCACTCCTCATCGGCGGCGCGCAGTGGGTCTTGTCGGTGCCGCTGGTCTCCCGAGCCAAACCCACCTTGCTCATCGATGTGCGGCGGCGGCTCACGGAGGTGCATGCCAACTCGATGGGACAGGTTGCCTCGCCCAACTCGGCCGACATGATTCCGGCACTTCCGGCCAGCGCCAGTGCGGCAATCCCCGAGGTACTCCAGCAAGCGGCTGAGCCGCGGCACCGGGTCACCGCTCCAAGCTTTGGGGGCACTTCAACCATCGGGCTGGCTTCGCGGGAGATCGAGCCGGCCCCGCCGGCGTCCGACCTGCCGGTGGCCGCCCTCGGGGCAGCCGACAGCCTCAGTCCCAAACTGGCGGATTCTACCGGCCAGAAGGCAATGCAGGGAATTCTCACCACGGTCAGTGGTGGGGCCACCTCCGCCATCAAGCCGCCTCCCAAGCGCTAGCAGACGTGTGACTCATCCCACAGCAACCGTCTCCCCAACGGCTGATAATCGAGCGTCGTAAGTCCTTATTTATCAACAAGTTATGTTGATAATCCTGTGGATAACGACGGTCCAGTGTGGAAAACACCCGGGAGCGAGTCACCTCAAAGGGAGGAGCCAGCATGGCGAGGGCGATCTGGAGCGGCTCGATCAGCTTCGGGATGGTGAGCATTCCGGTCAAGCTTTTCGGGGCGACAGAGAGCAAGGACATCTCGTTTAACCTGCTGCACGCCACCTGCGGCACCCGCCTCCAGCAGCGTCGCTGGTGTCCGACCGATGAAGTCGATGTGCCCTGGAATGAGACCGCCCGCGGATACGAGTACGCCAAGGGGCAGTACGTCGTGCTCACGGACGAGGACTTCGAGCGGCTCCCTCTGCCCAGCAAGCACACGATCGAGCTCACTTCTTTTGTGGAGGAGAAGGAGATCGATCCCGTGTTCTACGAGCGCAGCTACTACCTGGAGCCGGCGGAGCGAGCCGAGAAACCCTACGCGCTGTTGCTGAAGGCTCTGGAAAAGCGGAACCTCACCGCCATCGCCACGATCACCATCCGGAAGAAGGAGCAGCTCTGCGCGCTTCGAGCCCACGAGGGCACGATCATGCTGGAGACGCTTTTCTATCCCGACGAGATCCGCGAGGAGCGAGGGATGGAGCTGGGCGCGATCAAGGTATCGGACCGCGAGCTGGAGATGGCCTTTACGCTGATCGACATCTTTCGCAAGCCGTTCGAGCCGAGTGAGTATCACGATCACTATCGCGAAGCTCTGGCGGAACTGATCGAGGCCAAGCTGGAAGGCAAGCAGGTAGTGAAGGCACCAGCGGCGCGCGATAATCGGGTTATCGATCTGGCTGATGCGCTCAAGCGCAGCGTCGAGGCGGCAAAGAAGGAAGCCGCCAAGCCCAAGCCGCCGGCCCGAGCCCGCACCCGCGCGACCCGGCCGGCCCGCCGGCCGCGGAAGGTTGGATGAGCGCTGCCGGGACCGTGGTTAGCGGCGTGCTCGAGCAGCTCGAGCGGCGCCAGCCGAAGATGGTCCTGACGGTTGATGGGTACCAGCTCGCGGTCACCAACCTGGACAAGGTTATGTGGCCCGGCGCCGGGCGCAGCCGGCCGCTTACCAAGCGGGACCTGCTGCGCTATCTCACCCGCGTCTCTCCCTGGCTGCTGCCTCATCTGGCGGGCCGTCCGATCTTCACTACGCGATATCCCGACGGGGTGAACGGAAAGAGCTTTTACCAGAAGCACTGGGAGAAGCCGCCGGAGTATGCCCGCACGGTGCGGATCTACTCCAGTCACCGGGAGGGCGACGGCGAGTACCTGATCTGCGACAACCTTCCCACCCTCCTGTTCCTGGCCCAGATGGGTGGACTGGAGCTGCATCCCTGGTTTTCTCGGGTCGACCCCGCTCCAGACGCACGAGGCCACGGCGTCACCTTCTCCGGCTCGGAGGCCAATCTCGAGAAGTCGGTGCTGAACTATCCGGACTTCGTGATCTTCGACCTGGATCCTTACCTCTACTCGGGGAAGGAGGGCAAAGGCGAGGAGCCCGAGCTGCACCGAAAGGCATTCAAGCGCACTCGCGAACTGGCGCTGCGCCTGCACGAGATGCTGGGCCGTCTCGGCCTCGAGATCTTTGTGAAGACCTCGGGGCGGACCGGCCTACACCTCTATTTGCCCATTGTCCGAAAGTTCGACTACGACGCCGCCAGAAGCATCGCAGAGACTATCGGCCGGTACGTCCTGCAACAGTGGCCCAAAGAGGTCACCCTGGAATGGTCGGTTCCCCGCCGGACCGGCAAGATCTTCTTCGACTACAACCAGAACAGCCGGGGCAAGTCTCTCGCTTCGATCTTCTGTCCCCGCCGGCACCCCATGGGGACCGTCTCGATGCCGGTGACCTGGGACCAGTTGGAGAAGATCTATCCGACGGACTTCACCATTCACACCGTTCCTGGCGTTCTCGAAGAGAACGGCGATCCCTGGGCAAAGGTCCTGTCCTCCAAGCAGGATCTGGATGCCCTGCTTCAGAGGCAGAGCGCATGAGCACCCGGGCCCTCCGAGTACTGGCCAAGACGGCGCCGGGCGGACTGCGTTACCGGGCCCAGCCAACCTGGGTGCCTCCCATGCTCGCCACGCTCACTGAAACGTTGCCGTCGCAGGGCAAGTGGATCTACGAGCCCAAGCTCGATGGAGTCCGGGCACTGATCTACGTCAGTGGCGGTACGGTGCGGATCTACTCCCGTAATCGCAAACCGCTCAATGGCGCCTATCCTGAAATCGTCGAGGCTCTGGAGCCTGCGGTGAGAGGCGACGCAGTGCTCGACGGCGAGGTTGTTGCCTTCGATCCCGATCGCGGTGTCACCAGCTTTGCGCGCCTGCAGCAACGGATGCAGCTGCGGGACCCGATCCGGGCACGGCGGAGCCAGGTACCGATTTTTCTCTATCTGTTCGACTGTCTGTTCTACGAAGGCGTAGACCTCACCACGCTCCCGGTGGTGGACCGCAAAGCCGTGCTGCGCGATGTGGTGTGGTTCGACGATCCCATCAGATTCACCCCCCACAAGACTTCCGGTTCGGCCGCAATGCTGCGGGACGCGTGTGCTGAGGGCGCGGAAGGGATTCTGGCCAAACGAGCAGACT
>DATFQK010000009.1:0-2050 GCA_035264345.1 Gemmatimonadales bacterium
CCTCGATCGTGATCGGCTCGCGCAAGCTCCAGAATTTCGATCCGGCGCTGGTGACCTATACCTTCGCCACGGTGTTCGCCACCTGGGGCGTGGTCTACCACTACTGGGTCTGGCTCCAGAAGCCGCCCACGAAGATCTACTGGCGCCGTAGCTGGCAGCTCGTCCGCCGGCTCGGCATCCTGCGCAGCCTCGGGAGCCTGCTGCCGCTGGCGTGGACCCATCTCGCGGCCCAGACTTTCATCCGCGAGCGCTCGGTCCTGCGCTGGTGGATGCACCAGCTCCTGTTCTGGGGGTGCATCCTGGCGGTGCTGATCACCTTTCCCCTGGTCTTCGGCTGGATCCATTTCGGCAGCCGGGGCCAGGACCAGATGACCTACGTCACCTATATTTTCGGGTTCCCCACGGGATCGTTCCGCATCCGCACGCTCTGGTCGTGGCTGCTCTTCCACGGGCTCGACGTCGCCGCGATCCTGGTGCTCGGAGGGATCGCCCTGTCGCTCTGGCGCCGCATGCGCGATCGGGGAGCGCGGGCGGTGCAGGACTTCGGCCGCGACTTCTTCCCTCTGATCCTGCTGTTCGCCATCTCGGTGACCGGCCTGGCGCTCACCGCCTCGACCACCTGGCTGCGCGGGAGCTTCTACGGGTTCCTGTCGATCCTCCACGCCATCACCGTGATCGCCGCCCTGCTCTATCTCCCCTTCGGCAAGTTCTTCCACATCTTCCAGCGGCCGGCGCAGCTCGGGGTCAAGCTCTACCACCAGGTGGGAGAGGAGGGCGAGGGCGCCTTCTGCGCCCGCTGCGGCGAGCGCTTCGCCTCGCGCATGCACGTCGACGATCTGAAGCTCGCGTTGCAGGGGCTCGGCTTCGATTACACCCTGCCCAATACTTCCCCTAATACTGCGGACAACTGGCAGGAGCTCTGCCCGGCCTGCAAGCGCAAGTCGCTGGCGAGCGCCCAGCTCCGTCTCAAGGAGGACGCCCGCCGTGGCCAAACCCCCACTGCCTGACGCGGAGCTGATCGCCCGCTACGGGCCGCACCTCAATTACGAGCCACCCGGCGGCTACGCCGAGCAGCGCGAGAACCCGCCCGACCGTTTGGTCAAGACCCATTGCTGCTTCTGCGGCCAGCAGTGCGGCATCCAGCTCAAGGTGCGGGACAACCAGGTCGTGGGCTTCGAGCCCTGGGAGGAGTTCCCGTTCAACCAGGGGATGCTCTGCCCCAAGGGGGTGAGGCGCTATCTCCAGAGCGCCCATCCCGACCGGCTGCTCCATCCTCTCCTCCGCAGCCCGGAGGGCTTCCAGCCGGCCGGCTGGGACAGCGCTCTCGATTTCACGGCGCGGCGCATCCGGGAAGTCCAGGAGCGCTACGGCAAGGATGCCGTCGCCATGTACGGCGGGGCATCGCTCACGACCGAGAAGGCCTACCTCCTGGGCAAGTTCGCGCGCGTCGCCCTGGGCACCCGGCACATCGACTACAACGGCCGCCTGTGCATGGTCTCGGCCGGAACGGCCTACAAGATGGCTTTCGGCGTCGACCGCTCCCCCATCCCGTGGAGCGACATTCCGAAGGCGCGGGTGGTCTTCGTGATCGGCTCGAACGTGGCCGAGTGCTCGCCCATCACGACCCAGTACCTCTGGTCGATGCGCGATGCCGGCGGCCGGCTGATCGTCGCCGATCCGCGCATGACTCCGATCACCCGCAACGCGGACCTCTACCTGCCGCTGCGCCCCGGCACCGACCTCGCTCTGCTCATGGGCATGCTCCACGTTATCCTCCGCGATGGCATGGAGGACCGGGACTTCATCGCGGCCCACACCACCGGCTTCGAGCAGGTGGCCGAGTCGGCGAAGGCCTGGGACCCGGCCACCGCGGCCCGCGTCACCGGCGTGCCGCCCGAAGCCATCGAGAAGGCCGCGCACTGGATCGCCGGGGCCGGACGCGCCGTGCTCCTCCATGCCCGCGGCCTGGAGCACCAATCCAAAGGCGTCGAGAACTGTCTCGCGGTGATCAACCTGGCGCTCGCGACCGGCAACGTCGGCCGCGAAGGGG
>DATFQK010000010.1:0-7716 GCA_035264345.1 Gemmatimonadales bacterium
GATCGAGCCCCGCCATGCGGGAGAGTATAACAGGTTCCGCCGATTAATGACCAATGAAGCCAATGCGGCAATTACCGGAGCACTGGACGCCGGTGCAACCAGCGTTCTGGTCAACGATAGCCACTGGCTCATGCGAAACCTTCTGGCCGAAGAGCTTCATCCTGCAGCCCAGTTGTTGAGCGGCGGCCCCAAGCTCCTGTCGATGGTAGAAGGCATCGACACCGGATTCGACGCCGCGATGTTCATCGGCTATCACGCGCGAGCCGGCACCGCTCGAGCGATCATCGATCATACCTACACCAGCCGCGTCTATGAAGTACGAATCAACGGCCAGCCCGTTGGCGAGCTGGCATTGAATGCCGCCATAGCCGGCCTGCACGGCGTACCCGTCGCCCTGGTGAGTGGAGACCAGGCCATCGCGTCAGAGGCTCGCTCACTGCTGGGGGATCAGGTGGAGACGGTGGTGGTCAAGGAGTCGGTTGGCCGGTTCGCGGCCCGGAGCCTGGCCCCCAGCGTGGCGTGCCAGCGCATCAGGACTGGGGCTGCCGCGGCGCTCCGGAAGAAACACGTCCCGTTCACCTTCGATTCTCCGATCGGGGTAGAGGTGGATTTCGTGGAGAGTCACATGGCCGACATGGCTGAGCTGGTACCGGGGTCCCACCGGGTGGGAGGGCGGACCGTGCGCTACAGCGGTTCCGACTACCTGGAGGTCTTTCGCGCCTGGCGAGCGATGTACAACCTGGCAAGCGTTGAATAGCGCACGCGGGTACGCAAACCGACGGAGGACACGATGAGAGATCTCGGTCTGGGCGTCGTCATCGGCTTTCTCGTAGCCTGGGCCTACGCCATTCTGTGGAAGGTGCGCTACACCGCGGCCGTCCGAGGCGATGCCGTCCTGAGGAGCCAGGCGGTCACGGCCGGTAAGGTCCACGAGCAGCTGCTGCCTTACTTTCCGGACTTTCCCTACAACCCCAAGGACGTTCGCTTTCTCGGCAGCCCTACTGATCTGATCGTCTTTGACGGACTGGCGGACGGAGAGGTGAAGCGGGTGGTGTTTCTCGAGTTCAAAACCGGAGGTTCTTGCCTTACGGCAAGAGAGCGCTCGGTCCGCGATGCCGTTCAGGCCGGCGAAGTGGAATGGTTGGAGGTCCGTCTCACCCGCCCCCTGACGGAATCAGAAAGCCGCGTATCTTAGAGATCACCACCGCGTGGCTCGGAGCGCACCTGGGCGGTGCATCTGCACCTGGAGCGGTGCATTCGATGGAGCACTCAGATGAGACGATTACCCCCGCCGAGATCTCTACCCGCAGTTCTGTCCCTTGCCCTGGTGTTATGTAGCTTCGGATCCAGCGCCATGGCGCAGTCTGTAGAAGTCCCGCCGCCAGTGATTGTGGGCCAGTGGAAGGAGGACACCTTCCTTCCTGAACGGCAGTGCCACGGCAACTATGCCGCGGCTGATCTCCAGCAGTATCTCACCCGGGCAAGAGTTGCCATGTGGCTTCCAGATACTCGATCCGTGAGCCTGGATTCCAGCGCTGGCTGCATCATCGTGAGGGTTCCGAGCCTTGGCGCAGCCCGATTGGCAGAGCTGGTGCTGCGCGGGGTAGCGGTCCCTCGCCAAACGGTTCTCCTGATTTGGGAGATGCCGCAGCGGAAAGGATAGATATCCGAAGACTTCGAACCCCGCCGGCAGCATAGCCCACGCGGCCGGCGGTCCACGCGTGATAGGCAACCCAACGCCGGCCCTGGACGTCCTCGAATGTTTCCGCCCCGCCGGGCCCCGCAATGGAACCGTTGGACGCCATTAACGGAACACTCTGAGGCTTCAGGCAGGGCCCCAGCGGAGTGGCACAGGCAGCATACCCCGTTGCGTACTCGCCCGTGTTCCACCGATTGGCGGAGTAAAGCAGATGCCAGCGGCCGGCCTCCCGCCACATGGTTGGACCCTCGATGAGCGATCCTTCCCACGGCTGGTCTGTTTGCAGCAGCTGCACCGGAGCGCCGAGGAGGTTCCGTCCAGCATCGCTCAGGCGCTGACTCCACAGCGAGACCGGACTGCCGCAGCAGTTCCCGTCGTTCTTCCAGATCAGATAGAGCTGGCCGGTTGAGTCCCTAACCACGCTGGCGTCGATGGAGCCGCCCAGATCGCTCTGGCAGAGGAAGGGCACGGAGTCTCGATCGATGAACGGTCCAACTGGAGAGGCGCCCTCCGCCCGGCCGGTGCACTGACGGCCGGATCTGTGATCGCGGGTCGTAAAGAACAGGATATATCTACCTCCCAGAGCCAGCACCGACGGCGCCCAGGTGAGACGTCTGCTCGGTTCGGCCCAGCTGGGAAGAACGGGAAGTGCGTCACCTGCGGGGGTCCAGTGTACCAGGTCATCCGAACGCAGCATCGGTACGTTCCAACCACCGGCATTGGTTGCGTAGCCGTAGTAGGTGGAGTCCACCCGGAGCACGAACGGATCGGCAAAGTCCCCGGGATATACCGGATTCCGGTACTGACCGATGCCCGCTGGCTGATCGGCGCCTGGGGCAGTGGAATCTGTGGGATCCAATGCGGACGTGGTGATCGGCTCGTCTACGCAGCTCACCGCCGAGAGGGTGAGCGCAAACGCTACCAGGCCACGCCGCGAGAGCAGCGGGAGCATCGTTTCGGCACCGGTCCAGATGAGGGGGACGCGAAGGTTCGCGGGCCCCGAGCCGGCACCTCAGATGGGTGCTCCTGTGCGACGATCGAAGTGGATCAGCGCGACTTGCTCGGCGGCAAGACGCACCAAAAGGCAAAGCAGGTGCCCGTTTCTTGGCGGAGGAAACCGGAGCTGCCGAGGTTAGCTGGGAGTGGGTGTTAGTGCTCTAGGAACAGGAAATCGTGCAGTTTCTTGCGCGATTACTCAGAAGGGACGAAGAAGGGCCACCTCGTCCGCTTGCAGAGCGCCGATCCGAAAATCTTTTTGCAAGGGTCCGCCGAGGCTCTGGGCTATCTCTCGGGCGGCAGCCCGCCCCTCACGAATAGCATAGTTGGTACCCCGATCTTCGGGGTACACCTGGGCCATGCTGCTCAGATACAGCCCTGACAGGGGCGTTTGCCGTGCCGGGATCAGCGCACTATACCCGCGGACCACGATCGGCTGAGCGTATCGGGCCCGCCAGACGTGCGTGGCCAGAACCCAATCGCTACTGAAGCTGGGGAACATTCGCTTGAGGTGCTCGAGACTGAACTGCACCACCCTATCGTCGGTCCACCGATACAGCTCAGCCGATACCGGCAGGTACTTCGAAAGGTAGACCAGACGCCGGCCGCCGTAGCTCTCGGCGGGCTCGAAGTTGGTATGCTCGATAACCCCGACAAAAGGGAACTCCGGATCGTTGACGTTGAGCCAGTAGGTTTCCGAAAGGCTTCGGTCCAGCTCGAGCACAACACAGAGGTTGGCCAGATACTCGATCCGTCTCAGGCTTTGGATATACTCCGGGGCAGCGTGCGGCTCCGCCAGATCGGCCACGATAGGCAACGCCGGTGTGGCCAGCACCGCGCTCGCCACGATCGGGCCTTCGGGGGTTTGTACCCCGGCAACTCGCCCATCCTCCACCAGCAGACCGGTCACCGGAGTACCTACACGAATAGTTCCTGCCCGCTCGCCTACTGCGCGGGCCAGCTGGTCGGCCAGCGCAGCAAAACCCCCGCGATAGTAGGCCAGGACCTCCTCTCCACCCTTGCCGCGACTACCTCCCCGTAGCTTCAGCTTGTTCCAGAACCACACTGCTGAGATCTCCGAGGCGTAGGAACCGAACTTTCCTTCCAGCAGGGGCCTCCAGACCACCTCATAGACCTCACGGCCGCCAAGCTGAGTCAGCCACTCTTCGGCCGTGAGGCCCTCCAATTCCTTCCAATGTCGGACTCGGCGGGCACGGAGGGCCAAGAGGCCCAGCCGAACCCGGGCCGAGGGCGAAAGTGGAGTGAATCGGAGGACGTCCATCGGAGTACTCAGCCGGAAGAACTGGTGGGCGTAATACATCCCGGTTCGAGTGGCCCGGTGCAGCACGCGGTCTGACTGCCCGAGCTCACTGACGAGGTCTACGACGTGAGTGTCGCTGATAAACCAGTGATGGTAGAACTTTTCCAGGCGGGTGCCACCAACCTCGAAGCTGCCGGCCAGACCGCCGACCTCGTCATCAGACTCGCA
This sequence comes from Gemmatimonadales bacterium, assembly GCA_035264345.1. GTDB lineage: Bacteria > Gemmatimonadota > Gemmatimonadetes > Gemmatimonadales > GWC2-71-9 > CAVVWJ01. The sequence goes on from DATFQK010000010.1 coordinate 4,185, forward strand.
TACCGTTACTCGGAAACCACGTTGGGACAGCTCCCAGGCGGCGGAGAGACCGGTAAATCCGCCTCCGATGATCACAACGTGCGAGCGTCCCGTTGCCATCATGAGGTTGCACCGGAAGCTTTCGCCCCGGCGACAGCCGCAGCCGCAGCAGGACGCCGTGACCAAAAGAGGATCGAGAAACCGGCGACAGTCACGGGCAGCCAGAGGATCAGATGGGCCAACACGGCGAATGCCGCCGCAGCGGACCGGCCGGCGCCGTATGCGGTAAGACCAAGGCTGGCGAAGTAATCGAAGGTCCCCACGTAACCGGGAGAACTGGGCAGAAGCGTCGCCAGGGTTGCCGCAGCGAGGGCTAGCCAGGCCGCCGGCCAAGGCACCGCTATGTGTAGGGACCAGAGCGCAGATGCGAATACTGCGCCCTCCAGCATCCAGGCCACCACGCTGATGCCCACAAGACTGGCGGCCCGGCGGGGTGAGCGCAGCAAAGACATGGATTCCGCGAGTTGAGCCAGGATCTGGCTGACTTTCGACCCCCACCGCACAGGGAGCAGCCGTCCCGCAACTGCCTCCGCCATGGTGGTGAGGCGGTCCGGCAGCAGGGTGATCGCCAGCAGCACCACGAGGCACACCGCACCGGCCGCATAGGCGAGTAGCAGGAACGGTTGGGGGAATACTCCTGATGTCCCCAGCACCGTCGCGAAGAGGACAGCCAGCAGAATGAGGAGATCGAGCATTCGCTCCAGTAGCAGCGTGCCGGCTATATGTGCGGCGGGAGCGCGAAGGCTACGCTGGAAACCGAAAATTCGAACCACGTCACCGGCTCGGAGCGGGACAGTGTTGTTCAGGGCGAGGCTGGCGAGAAAAGGGCGGGCGCAACTGGCCCAGGTCAGCTCGGGTTGCGCGGGTCGCAGCATCCACCACCAGCGGGTGATCCGGGCGGTCATGTCGCCGGCCAGCGCGATCACGGCAAGCACCAGTGCCGGCCAGGAGGCGCCGGCCAGAATCAGACTCACCTGCTGCCGGTCGACACGCCTGGCCAGCAGCACAACAAAGAGGGCGGCGATAGCCAGCCCGCCTAGCCCCCTGCCCCACCGGCGGAGCCAGGTCACGCTGGATGCGCCGAGCGGCGTCCTGCCCGCCGCTGATCCCGAGTGGCTCGGCGCTCGCGCCAGCTTCGACGATCTGACCGGGCCCGATTATCCCGGCTCGACTCGAGCCGGGGGTACCCCTGCGCTGGCGTAGCCGTGCCCAGAGTCTCGCGCACCAGATACAGGGGGCGGTGCTTGGCTTCCCCGTACAAGCGCCCGACGTACTCTCCGATGATGCCCAGTGAGATGAGCTGCGCTCCGCCAAGGAGCAGAATCGCAATGATGAGAGCGGTCCACCCGGTCACCCAGCGTTGGGTGAAAAGCCGCATGGCCAAGGCATAGACGATGGCGAGCAGAGCCAGGCCGGCAAAGATGAAGCCCATCAGAGTGGACAGCCGCAGTGGCTTCACCGAAAACGATACAATTCCGTCAAAGGCAAACCGGACCATCTTGCCCAGCGGGTATTTCGTCTCTCCCGCAAAGCGGGGAGCCCGCCGGTAGGGAATGCCGATCTGGCGGTATCCGGCCCAGGACACCATCCCTCTCAGGAAACGGTCGCGCTCCGGCATGGCAACGATGACGTCGACGACTCTGCGGTCGAGCAGGCGGAAGTCCCCGGTGTCCAGGGGAATCTCCGTCTCGGAAAGCCAGTGGATCAGCCGATAGAACACCCGTGCGGTCAGCAGCTTGAACCGGGTCTCGCCCTCACGATCAGTGCGGACGCCATAAACCACCTCATAGCCAGTTTCCCACAACCGGATCATCTCCAGCATCAGCTCGGGTGGATCCTGAAGATCAGCATCGAGGATGATGACGGCGCTTCCGCTGGCATGGGCCAGACCCGCGGTGACGGCAAACTGGTGGCCGAAATTCCGCGATAGGTACACCACTCGAACATGGTCGTCGTCGGCCTGCAGCTGACGCAACAACTCCGGCGTCCTGTCGTGGCTTCCGTCGTCCACATACACCACCTCGTACTGAATCCCAGTCTGGGAAACGGCTTCGGTGACGCGACGGTGGGTTTCCTGGAGATTTCCCTCCTCGTTGAAGCAGGGGATCACCACGGAAACGGATTTCGAAGTCATGCTCGATCCTTCACTGGCCGGGCAGATAGCGGGCGGCGGACAAAGAGTACCGCGCCAGGCCCGTCATAAATCATCCGGTACGCCCGGTCCCCCTCCAGCGAGTAACGGAGCAGCCGACAACAGTCCCGGTCTGGACTCTTCGGTATGTACACGTGAGTGTAGGATTGGCCGGTGGCACGGGACCAGTCCTGCAGACACCGCGATCCCCAACCGGCGCAGCCCTGGAGATCGACATACTGTCTCTTCTTGAGGGCGAACTCTCCAACCGGGCGGTATTCGAGCCCCTGCACGGTGGCCACGCTCTTCCGATGAGCCAGGGCCGGGAACCACTCCGAGTTCCGGTCGATTTCCCAGGGTGTGCCCGCAACTATGAGGAAGCTCGCATCCGATGGAGTCTCTCGTGCCACCCAATTCATCGCCGCAAGCTCCTCATGCGAGAGGCTTTTCATGTCGCGCATGCCGCCGATGACGGGCGTGTTCCGAAGGAACGCGCTCACGGTAGCGAAGACCAGGAATAGCCCGAGCACCACCTGCGGTGACCAAGCTGCCCTTCCCGAACTCCGGCTGAGCGTGGCGACTGGAAGCCGGCGCAGAGCCGGGAGGAGCAGCTGTACTACGGCTACACCAGCGAGCAGACCGATGGGAACCGTGGAGAAGGTCGAGCCCTGGCGGGCGTCCAGGGTCACGATCGCGATCCACCAGGCAGGCAGCAGCCAGTCGCCCACGGAAAGAGCGAAGAAGAAGCCGAGGACCCCTAGCATCCCGATGAGGGCCAGCACCGACTCAGCAGTCCCCAGGCCGAGCTGGGCCAGGGTGCTGACCGCCTCCTCCAGGCTCAGGGACCGGAAAATGGAGCCGCCGGTCGCGCTGGCCGCAAAAAAGGGCCCGAAGCCGTGCATCTGAATCACACTCAGCCACCACGGGGCACTCAGCAGCGCGGCTCCGGCCGCGGCCATCATCGAAGCCACCACTGCCCGCCAGGTCCGTCCATAGGCGAGCAAGAACAGCAGGCCGCTGAAGGCCACGAATGGCGCCGTGCCCAGGTGACTGAGCACGGTCAGGGCCGCCGCCAGAGAAACCAGGGGCACATACCACCAGCGGCGCTCGGTATACAGGTCATACAGCAGCCGGAGCGTCACCAGGCCAAAGAGGAAACCGAGCGACCGGGTCAACCCGCCGCCCATAAGCATCCAGATGAAGCTCCGCGGGATCAGTCCGAACCCGGCCGTCGCGGCTACAGCGGCCCAGCGGGACGCCAGTAGCGCCCGCGCCAGCCAGGCGAAGGCGACTACGGTCAGCGCACTGGCGACCAGGGGCAGCCACCGAAATGCATCGACCAGGCTGAGCGGGGTCCAGGCG
>DATFQK010000011.1:0-5746 GCA_035264345.1 Gemmatimonadales bacterium
GGCCGCTACACTCTGGCTCCGCTCGCCTGGAGAAACCTGGAAGCCAGTCGGCGTTCGGCTGGATTCGCTCGGCCGGGCAACGGTGTTCACCCCTCCGCTTACCAGTGATCTGTTCGCCCGGCTGACCAGCGGGAGTCGCGCCTCTGACACCATAGCCGTGCGGGTTCGGCTCCCGGTGTTTCTCGGGTCCATTGAGGTCACTGCCAAGTACCCGGCCTATTTGGGTCTCGAAAACGAGCCGGTGCCCACCGGGGGAGACACGCTGATCCTGCCGGCGGGCACCAGGCTGGAAACGCGGGGAGAGGTCACATCGCCTCTGGCCGGCGCAATATGGAGAAACGGCGCCGCTGCAGAGTCGTTGCAGGTTAACGGCAATCGCTTTTCCGGGAGCTTCACGCCGGTTCGTTCGGGCGCGTATCAGCTGGGATTGGTAACCCGAAGCGGGGCTGAAATCGCAGGCGACTCGGTGCGGCTGCCCATTCGCCTGGTGTTGGATAGCGCTCCGGCAGTGGCCATACCGGTGCCGGGGGCGGACACGCTGGCCCCCTTAAGTCTCAAGCTTCCCCTGGTGCTCGATGTGCGCGACGATCATCGAGTCTCTGCAGTCACGGTGGAGAGTCGCCGGATCAGCCGGTTTGGCGTAGCGGACTCGACTCGGCGCGAGAGGGTCCCTCTTCCCAAGGAGAGCACCGACCGAGCCATTCTCAGCTATACCCTCGATCTCAATCGGCGAGGACTTCTCCCCGGCGATACCGTGCGGTACCGGGCCAGTGCGATGGACAATGCACCGCGGGCTCACGTGGGACGGTCACGTGAATTCGTGCTCCGGCTGCCCACTATGAGTGAAGTGCGGGCGGCGGAGCGCCAGGCCAGCAGGTCAGTCTCCGGCCAGCTGGATTCGGTGCTCGAAGCGAGCCGGCGGGTTGAGCGGCAAACCGATGATCTGGCGCAGGAGCGGCTCCGGTCCACCGGTCAGGGAGAGAGGAACCGGGAGGCGCTGACATACGAGGAGTCCCAGCGAGCGCAGGCGGTCGCCCGATCGCAACAAGACCTGGTTCGGAGCGCGGAGAGCCTCAAGCAGTCGCTCGAGGCGTTGCAGCGGAGCGCCGAGGCGGCCGGCCTGAACGACTCGAGCTGGCAGCGCCAGCTCGCCGAGATAAGGGATCAGCTGGAGCGGGCAGTGTCTCCAGAGTTGCGGGAAAAGCTGGCGGCGCTCCAGCAGGCCCTGAAGGATCTGGACGCAGAGCGCACCAAGGATGCGCTGCAGCAGTTGAGCGATGTGCAGCGGCAACTGCGTGAGGCGCTGGAGCGAAGCCGCGAGCTGTTCCGCCGAGCCGCACTGGAAGGAGATCTGGCAAACCTGGCGCAGGAATCCAAGGAGCTGGCTCAGGAACAGCGCCAGTGGAACCAGCAAACCGGCTCGGGGGACAGTACCCGGTCAGCTCAATCCGAGCAGCAGCTGGCCCGGCGCACCGACTCACTGACCGCCGCGCTCAAGCGGGTGGCGGGGCAGACGTCGGAAGCCAACCGTCCAGATAGCCTGCAGGGCTCGGCCGACCGGGCCCGGATGGCCGCGGCGCAGATGCGCCGCGCCGCTGGGGCCATGCGCCAGGGGCAGCGCCGGGACGCCCGAGATCGGGGTGAAGCGGCATCGCGCTCGCTCGATCCCCTGGGCGACCAGCTCCAGCGACAACGGCAGCAGCTACAGCAGCAGTGGAGGAAGGAAGTGGCCGAAACCATGGACCAGGCACTGGCCGAAACCAGTCGCCTGGCCGAGCGCCAGCTGAAAGTTCAGGAGGACCTTCAGCGGGGTGGGCCGGATGCGGCCACCCGGGCCGAGCAAGCTGCAATAGAAGAAGGAGTGAAAAAGATCCTCGAGCAGATGAAGCAAGCCGGCGGCAAGAACGCGCTGGTCTCGCCCCAGATCGCCGCCGCGCTCGGTGCTGCCCAAGTGGAGATGAAAGGTGCGCGTGAAGCCATCTCCTCAGCGGCCCCGAACACGCGGGAAGCATCGGAGCAGGCCGGCAATGCAGTGGACGATCTGAACGCCGCTGCCCATCAGCTGCTTCGGGCTCGCGACGATGTCTCCGGCGCCCAGTCGGGCTCGGGCCTGGCGGAAGCCCTCGAGCGCATGGCTCAATTGGCTCAGCAGCAGGGTGGCCTGGGGCGGGAGGGCGCCGGATTACTGCCGATGATCGGTCGGGGTGGGATGCAGGAGCAGCTCCAGCGGCTGGCTGCAAAACAGCGGGCCTTGGCTCAGGAGCTGGAGAGGATTCGCGGAGAGGGCGATATCTCGGGGGCGGGGCAGATGGCGGACGAAGCCAAGGACCTGTCCCGGCGTCTGGAGGCCGGCCGGCTCGACCGTCAGGTGGTCGAGCGTCAGGAGAGACTGTTCCGCCGGATGCTGGACGCCGGCCGCACACTGCAAGGCCGGGAAGAAGATGAACGGAAGGAGCGGCAGAGCACCACGGCCACCAACGACAGCGTCCACTTGCCGCCCGCCTTACAGAGCCGGCTGATGGGCGACGATCAGCGGCTCCGGGTCCCGTCCTGGGAAGAGCTGCAGGAGCTGTCGCCGGAGGAGCGGCGACTGGTGGTAGATTACTTCCGCCGCCTGGCCCAGCCGCCGACGAGGTAATCGATGCGTTGTCCGGTGCTCCTCCTTATGATCGCCGCCGCTGTCTTTGCGCCCGCTGGGCTGGCGGGTCAGCAGCCGGCAGGACTCAACCGCGCGCTCGATCTCGAGCGGCGGGGAGATTATGCCGCGGCGGCCCAGGCGTATCAGGCTGTCCTGCACGGCTCTCCCGCCGACGTCTCCGCCCTGCTCGGGTTGGAGCGCTCGCTGCTGCCGCTCAATCGCAGCGGGGAAATCATTCCTTCCATCCGGAGCGCCCTGAAAGCGGCTCCCCGCAATGCGGCGATCTACGGCATTGCACTTCGGGCCTGGGCCGCTGCGGGGCAACCCGATTCGGTCCGCAAAACGGCTGAGCAGTGGGCCCAACTGGTACCCGCCGATGAGTCTCCTTACCGGGAATGGGGTGCGGCGGAGCTGGGGCGACAGAACCGTGCCGGGGCCCAAGCCGCGTACCTCAGAGGCCGAGCCCGACTCGGCCAACCGGACGCGCTCGCGGCCGAGCTGGCGCAGGTGGCACTGGCAAACGGCGATTACCCAGCGGCTCTGCGGGAATGGCTGTCCGCAGTACGCAAGTTGCCCGGCTACGGCGGCGCGGCGGTATCGAGCCTGAGTCAGGCGCCGGAGCGCCTGCGTCCCGAGCTGCTGGGATTTCTCGGCTCGCAAACGGATCTGACCGCCAATCGGCTGGAGGCGGAGCTACGCGCCCGCTGGGGCGATCCTTCCGGCGCGTTCCGAGTCATTCTCAGCGGCCTGCCGGAGAACCGCATCCAAGCGATAGCGGCTTTGCGAGGGTTACTCGATCAGCTCCGGCCCGACCAGACGCCTGCGGGAAAGCAGACGCAGGGCCGGATCCTCGAAGCGTTGGCGGAGCGCTCTCCGCCCAGCCAGGCCGCACGGCTTCGACTGGAAGCCGCTCAGGCCTACTCGGCTGCGGGGGACCGGAACGCAGCCCGGCGGATGCTGGGCGGGTTATCCGACGATCGTGCGGTGCCATCAGCCATCGCCTCTGACGCCGGGGCCACCCTGGTGGATGTGCTCATCAGCGAAAGCAAGCTGGCGGAGGCCGAACGTCATCTGCGGGAGCTCCGCCCCCGGCTCGGCTCCGACGAGTTCGATCGCCTTCGCCGCAGGCTCGCATCGGCCTGGATCAGGGCTGGTGATCTGCCGCGGGCCGACTCCACCATCGCCGCCGACAGCAGCGTGGAAGGCTTGGCCCTGAGCGGGCGGGTCCGCTTGTATCAAGGTGACATCAAGGGCGCGGTCGCGCGATTCAGGGCCGCGGGTCCTTACACCAGCGATCGTGCGGAGGCCACCTGGCGAACCACGCTGTTGGCTCTGCTGCAAACCTTCGAAGCCGACAGCAACCCCACTCTGGGGCACGCCCTGCTGCTGCTGGAGCAGGGCGACACCGCCCAGGCGAGCAGCGCGTTAGAGCAGCTGAGCTCCACTTTGCCGCCGCCGCAGGGCGGGGCTGAGCTGAATCTCCTGGCCGGGCGGCTGCTGCTCTCGACTGGCCGCTCCACTGACGCTGAACGGCTGTTCCGGGCAGCGGCCGCGCCGGAGGCGCCGGGGACTGCCCCCGCAGCCGAGCTGGCGCTGGCCGAGCTGCTGATCGCGACCGGGAGAGCAGGTGAGGCGGTGGGCTTGCTCGAACATCTGATTCTCACCTATCCCCAGAGCGCTCTGGTGCCTCAGGCTCGTCGCAAGCTGGACGAAGCCAGGGGAGCGGTCCCCCGCACATGAAGCGGCGGGAGTTTGTCTTCCGGACCGGCACCGGGCTGGCAGCTCTGCATCCACTGCTGTCGGCCCGACTCTTTGCCGGTCACACGTGGGCACCATGGCTGCTGGTTCCCATGGACGACGCGCAGGCGGATCATCTCAAGGCCTACGGCGTTGCCTATCGGGCCCTGAAGCGTGGCGCGAAGGCGGAGTGGTTTCTCAATTTCCGAAACGGGTCCTTCCTCCTGCCGGGCGACGCCGCTACGGCCAGGGACGCGGCACTCGCTGGGGTCACCGTGGAGCCGATTGACGACGCGCGCCTGGCGGAAACGCGAGGTGTCCTGCAGGGCGGGAACATGGATGCCGTTCCGCTGGAGAAACCGCCCAAGGTCGCGGTCTATGCCCCACCAAACGCACCGCCCTGGGACGATGCCGTCACCATGGCGCTCAATTATGCCGGTATCGATTTCGAGAAAATCTGGGATGGGGAGGTGCTGGATCAGAAACTGAAGAACTACGACTGGCTCCATCTCCACCACGAGGATTTCACCGGGCAGTACTCGAAGTTTTTTCTGAACTACGCGGGAGCACCCTGGCTGGTGGAGATGGTCGAGCGCAACCAGGCCATGGCGCAGGCGCAAGGATTTGTCTCGGTACCGGCCGAAAAGCAGGCGGTGGCCCTCGGGATTGCCAACTTCGTGGAGCGCGGGGGCTTCCTCTTTGCGATGTGCACGGCCACTGAGACACTCGACCTGGCGTTGGCCGCGGACAAGGTGGACATCGCCGCCTCCTACGCCGACGGCACCCCGATGGACCCGAATGCCGGCTCCAAGATGAATTGGAAGCGTGCGCTCGCGTTCCAGAACGCCGAGCTGGAGCTGAGTCCGACCATTGCCGTGTACTCCGACATCGACGGGCACCAGGTCAACTCGCCGGAGCATCGCCAACCGTTGGGATCGTTTACCCTGTTCAACTTCAGCGCCAAGATCGATCCCGTCGCCACGATGCTGGTCCAGAGCCATCGCCAGGTCATTCCCGACTTCTACGGTCTCACCACGTCCTTCAGCCGTAAGACGCTGAAGCCCAGCGTTACGGTCCTGGGTGAGGAGACCGGCGCACCCTGGGTCAAATACATTCACGGCGAGCACGGGCAAGGTACCTGGACCTTCTTCGGAGGCCACGATCCGGAGGATCCCCAGCATCAGATCGGTGATGTACCCACCGATCTCTCCCTCCATCCCCACTCACCGGGATACCGGCTCATATTGAACAACGTGCTATTTCCTGCCGCGAAGAAGAAGGAGCTCAAGACCTGATGCCCGTCGGGTCCCGATGTGGTTCGGTCCCCTCGCTGCGCTCGGGGTGACATTATGAGCGAGCGGATCGCGCCCG
>DATFQK010000012.1:0-5417 GCA_035264345.1 Gemmatimonadales bacterium
GCCGCGATCACCACCGAGCCGTGGTCGAGCACCTCGGCCGCATCTTCGAGCATGACCGCGCGACTAGACGGCGATTCCGGCGAGCCCTCTCCCCAGACACCCACCGCGGCCGGCCCTTCACTGGAGCCCTTGGCGGCCTCCTTGCCGGGCAGACTGGTGCCGGCAGGTAACAGGCCGGGCAAGGCATCATGGAATGAGCGGCGCGCTTCGGAGAGCCGAATCCGGTCCTGGGGCCGGCGGGGGCCCGCGATGCTGGGCTCTACTGTGGAGAGGTCGAGGGCCAAGGTGTCGGTAAATACTGGCTCGGGTGATCTGGCCGAATGGAAGAGCCCTTGCTCTTTCATGTAGGCCTCGACCAGAGCGACTCGCTCCTCGGACCGGCCGGTGAACCGGAGATACTGCAGGGTCACGTCGTCAACCGGGAAGATCGCGCAGGTGGCCCCGTACTCGGGCGACATGTTCCCGATGGTGGCCCGATCGGCCAGGGCCAGGCTGGCGAGTCCCGGGCCGTAAAATTCCACGAACTTGCCCACTACGCCTTTGCGACGGAGGAGCTCGGTTACGGTGAGCACCAGGTCTGTTGCGGTGGCTCCCTCGGGCAACCGTCCCTCCAGTCGGAATCCCATGACCTCGGGAATCAGCATGGAAACAGGCTGGCCCAGCATGGCGGCTTCCGCCTCGATCCCTCCGACTCCCCAGCCCAGCACCCCCAGACCATTGATCATGGGGGTGTGAGAATCGGTGCCGACGAGCGTATCCGGGTAGGCCTGAGGCAGCTCTCGGCTTCCGGCGTGGGGGTTCTCATCCGAGGTGAACACCACTCGCGCCAGATACTCGAGATTCACCTGGTGGACGATCCCGGTGTTGGGCGGGACCACCCGGAAGTTGTCGAAGGCTCGCTGGCCCCAGCGGAGAAACTGGTACCGCTCGCGGTTGCGCCGGTAGTCGAGGTCGACATTGGTCAGGAAGGCGCGGGAGGTCCCGAACGCATCTACCTGTACCGAATGATCCACCACCAGCTCCACCGGCTGGAGTGGGTTGATTCGAGCCGGATCACCCCCCAGCTCAGCCATGGCATCGCGCATCGCGGCCAGGTCGACCACCGCGGGGACGCCGGTGAAGTCCTGCAGCAGTACCCGCGCTGGAGTGAAGGCGATCTCCCGAAGCGGAGCGTTGGCCGGCGACCAGCCACCCAGGGCCACGATGTCATCCCGGGTAACGGTGACCCCGTCTTCGGTTCTGAGGAGATCTTCCAGCAGAATGCGGAGGGAGTACGGCAGGCGAGTAATGTCGATTCCGTTCCGGGTCAGAGCGTCGAGCCGGAAAATTTCAAAGCTTCTGCCGCCTACTGTCAGCTTGGCTCGGCCGCCAAATGAGTCGTTCATGTTCATAAACTAAGCGGTTTAGCCTATTCGAGCAGGTTGGCCGGACGCTGCCGCAATGCTGCCGGTATCTCAGACAGTGGACAATCCGACCAGAGCCGTTTACAGTGATGGTCCGTTGGATGTTCGTGGCATCCATCATCCCACCCAATGGTCATAGCCGCAATGCCACACGCCGCAGACGGTGCGATGCCGGTCGTGGCCGGCAGCGCCAATTGTCTCATCGTGGATGACGAACCCAGCGTTCGTCGCTCGCTGTCCCGCATGCTTCAGGCTCAGGGATTTCACTGCCTGGAGGCCTGCAGCGGGCGAGAGGGGCTTAAGGTTCTGGAGAAGACCGGCGAGATCCCGCTGATCATCTCGGATATGAAAATGCCCGAGCTCGATGGCATGGGCTTTCTGGAGGCGGTGCGACGGAAATTCCCCGACAGCTCGGTCATCATGCTGAGCGGCATGAGCGAGACGACGACGGCGGTGGACTGCCTCCATCTCGGCGCGGCCGACTTCCTGCTGAAGCCCATCTCTCTGGGTGAGCTGCAGGCCCGGGTGAGTCGGGCCCTGGAGAAGCGCGCCCTGGTCCTGCAGAATCGGTTCTACCAGCAGCATCTGGAGGACCAGGTCCAGGCCCAGGCCCAGCGAATTCAGGAGCTGTTTCTTCAGGGAGTCCAGATGCTGGCCCGAGCCCTGGAGGCCAAGGATGCCTACACCCGGGGACACTCGATGCGGGTAAGTCAGTACGCTGTCGCTACCGCGTCACGCCTGGGATTCAGCGGACAGGGTCTGGAGGGGATTCGCCTGGGAGGGGAGCTGCACGACATCGGTAAGATCGGCACCCGGGAGGCGGTCCTGCACAAACCGACTTCGCTCACCCCGGAGGAGTTCCGCCAGATCACCGAGCACCCGGCCCTGGGAGAGCGGATGCTCTCACCCCTGGCGCACGAGTCACCCGATGTGCTCAAGATCGTGCGCTCGCATCACGAGCGGCTGGACGGCCGGGGCTTTCCCGATGGTCTCCGGGGGGACAAGATCCCGATCGAGGCGCGCATCGTGGCGGTCGCTGACTCCTTCGACGCCATGACCACACGGCGGCCCTACCGCGAAGCCCGGCCCCCGTCCGAGGCGATGGGCGAGCTTCGGAAAGTGGCCGGAACCCAGCTCGATCCTGACCCCGTGGAAGCCTTCATTGCTGCCTACCCGGATCCCAGTGTACTGCCTATTCCGGCCTAACGCCCGGGCTACAGCTCCCGCAGCATGGTGCGCATCCGGATGGCGAGCGCCTCGATCTCCCGCAGACTCGTGAGCGTCTCCGGATCGATTTTCGACTCGTTCAACAGCAGCAGCTGGGTTTCGGCAAGCAGGGCGGAGAGTGGATTGGAAAGGTCGTGGCGCAGCCTACTGAGCCGCTCAGTGTCGTTCATCGTGGCCTTACGCCAGGAGCAGAGACGTTGGAAAATGCGGGTTGTGCTGGATGCTGGGGAACATTGTCGCTGCAGGGAACGTTCCGCAATAGGGTGTCCCTCTTGACTCTCCCGGCGGAAATGTCTACCTTCGTGTGCTTCTTGGTCACTAGGAAACTCCCCGTCTACACACCTTTTCGTTAGCTTCGGCCCTGATTGACGGGCCACTACATACACAGTCCAACCCCGCTGGATCTTGCACTTACATACTACCCCATACGGCCCGCTGCGTGGCGAGCCCGTCCGCTCCTGGAGTTCCCCTCGTGGATATCGCTGAGCTGAAGCAGAAGTCCGTCGCTGAGCTCCACACCCTGGCTGAGCAGTTGAACATTTCCAACTACTCGGGCCTCCGTAAGCAGGACCTCATTTTCCGGATCGAGCAATCGCTGCTGGACTCCGACACCGTTATTCGTGGTGAAGGCGTGCTCGAGATCCTGCCCGAGGGGTACGGTTTTCTGCGAAGCCAGGATTGGAACTACCTCTACGGTCCCGACGACATCTATGTCTCGCCCAGCCAGATCAAACGGTTCGACCTGCGCACCGGCGACACCGTCATGGGTCAGGTCCGGCCGCCCAAGGAGGGCGAGCGCTACCTGGCCCTGCTCAAGGTCGAGCAGGTCAACTTCGAGGAACCGGAGAAGACCAAGCATCGGATCGCGTTCGACAATCTGCGCCCCCGGTATCCCGACGCCCGGATCCGGTTGGAACGGAAGAACGGCGATCTGTCGATGCGGGTGGTCGATCTGCTCAGTCCACTCGGTAAAGGCCAGCGCGCCCTGATTGTGGCCCCGCCCAAAGCCGGCAAGACGATCCTGATGCAGAAGCTGGCGAATGCCATCAGCGAGAATCATCCGGAAATCGTGCTGATCGTGCTCCTGATCGATGAGCGGCCCGAGGAAGTCACCGACATGGAGGAGAACGTCAAAGCCGAAGTCATCTCCTCCACTTTCGACGAGCCGGCCGATCGCCACGTGCAGGTGGCCGACATGGTCATCGAGAAGTCCAAGCGGCTGGTGGAGCATGGCCGCGACGTGGTCATCCTCCTGGACTCGATTACCCGCCTGGCCCGGGCCCACAACGTGGTGGTGCCGCACTCGGGCAAGATCCTGTCCGGTGGTGTCGACGCCAACGCCCTGCAAAAGCCCAAGCGGTTCTTCGGCGCGGCGCGGAACATCGACAAGGGCGGAAGCCTGAGCATCATCGCGACTGCCCTGATTGACACCGGCAGCCGGATGGACGAGGTGATCTTCGAGGAGTTCAAGGGCACCGGCAATTCCGAGCTGGTGCTCGACCGCCGCCTGGCCGACCGCCGGATCTATCCCGCCATCGATATTCAGCGAACCTCCACCCGGAAAGAGGAGCTCCTGATGGACAAGGACGAGCTCAACCGGGTGTACCTGCTCCGGAACTTCCTGGCGGACATGCCGCCGGTGGAGGCACTGGAGTTCCTGCTGGAACGGATGAAGCGCACCAAGAACAACAAGGAGTTCTTCGCCACGATGGCGCAGTAGTCGGTACCCAGTAAACTGTGAACCGTGAACGGGAGCTTCCGGATGCCGGGGAGTTCCCGTTTCCTGTTTACCGTTGACCATTTACGCTGATTTTGTGACCATCCCAACATCGGGCCGCATACTCGCCATCGACTGGGGCGAAGTGCGAATCGGGCTCGCGCTGAGCGACGAGACCCAGACTCTGGCAACACCGCTCGACACCCTGGTCCGCCGCGCCGGGAAGCGGTTCCCCATGGCCCGCCTGCTCGACCTGGTCTCGGCTCACCTGCCGGTGGGTATTATGGTGGGCCTGCCGCTCACGCTCGAGGGGAACGAAGAGAACAGTGCGCTCGCCGCCAGGCAACTCGCCCAGGACGTGGCGGCCCGGAGCCGGCTACCGGTAGAGATGTGGGACGAGCGGCTGAGCACCGCCCGCGCGCTGTCCGCGATTCAGGAACAAGGAGGATCTACCAGAGGTAGAAAAGAGGCGGTGGACGCCCTGGCGGCCGCAGTCATGCTGCAGCATTTCCTGGATGCGCGTCGGGGGGGAATGCAGTGAGGGCGATACCATCGAGCCGTTCGAAGATTCGGAGAATGGGAGCCGTCCTCTCCCTCTTATCCGCCCTGTCCTGCGCCTCCTCTGCCAAACCTGCCCGGGTCATTCTGCCGCCCGGCGCGTCCTTCGGGGCGGTCACCGACAGCCTGGCCGCTCACGGCGTGATCTCCCGTCCCGCCTGGTTCAAGCTGATGGCCAAGATCAGGAGAGTGGAGCGATCGGTCCACGCAGGGGTGTATGAATTCCCGGCCGGCACCTCTCCCTGGACTGTGCTCAGCATGCTGGCGCACGGCAAGAAGGCGGCGCTCCGGTTCACCGTGCCCGAGGGGCTGACCATCCAGGACGTGGCGGCGCTGGCCGCCGAGCGGCTCGGCCTGCGAGCTGATTCCTTCGTGGTTGCGGCACGGGACAGCGAGACCGCGAGCGAGTTGCTGGGGATGCGGGTCCCCTCCTTCGAGGGATTCCTGCGGCCGGAAACCTACGTCCTGCCGGCCGACGTCACCGCTCGACAGCTGGTGCGGATCATGGGCGA
>DATFQK010000013.1:0-5358 GCA_035264345.1 Gemmatimonadales bacterium
TCGCCGGGCTCAAAGCGGGCGAGGTGGAGCGGGAGGGGGCCGCCCAGTCGGACGACAACTCTTATGGTCGCTATAAGAAAGCCGAACGTGCCTATACCGAGGGTCAGGCCAAGTGCGAGGCCAACCGTCAGGCTTGGGCGATGAAGGGCAACGCCAAAGAGTCGGAGAAGGCGAACGCTCTGATCGAAAAGATGCTGAAGGCCCAGGAAAAGCAGGACCACAAACTCATGCAGATCTACCAGGACTCGGTGAACCTCCTGCAGGGCGGCCCCAGCTGCCTGGTGAAGAAGCCGGAGCAGCCCAAGGACTATTACGAGGCCGAACGCGAGATCGATCAGCGGGCAGAAAAGGCAGCGGTGAAGGGATCTGGTCTGGGCGCGGCGGAATACGCCATGGCCCAGGAGCGGGCCATGGCGATTCTTCGCAGCGGCGCCCCGACCGATGTATCGCAGTCGGAGAAGGCCGCAGTGATGGCGAAGAAGAGCGAGCTTGAGCCCCTGCTCTGGCCCCAGGAAAAGCCGGCAGTTGCAGCGAAGGCTGAGCCCGCTCCCGCCCCGGTTCAGGCCCCGGCAGCTGCCGCAGCTCCAGCTCCGGATCCTCAAGCAACGGCTGCCGCCAACAAGATGGCTGCCTGTATGGCGAAGAACATGGAGACCCATAAGGCGGAGATCCAGTCGCTGCAGAAAGAGGCCGAATCAGCGCAGAAGGCGGGTGATCAGAGCAAGCTGATGGCAGTAGCGCAGCGGCTGCAGCAGATCCAGATGGCGGGCTGCACTGGACACTAAGATCATGACCCCGACACTCCGGATCTTCCTGCTGAGCCTGCTGGCGGCGGGCGCAACTGGCGCGGCAGCCTCGCGCCCGGAAACCGGGCGCTCGGCCGATACGCTCGCGGTTCAAACCGCGAGCGGTTGGAAGACCTGGTGGCGCCGCGACGCCTCGCCGTCCCGCTGGGACGGCTCAGCGTCGCTGGCCCACCACGTACACTGGAAAGCCAGGGTTCCTGGCGTCCAATGGGGCGAGCTACGACTCCGCGGCGCCGGCCCAAGCCGGCGCACGCGAGTCGTGCTCGCCCGTCTCGACCCGCGTCAGCTACGCTTAGCGCTGGTCCCGGCCTTCACCCGGGACCAGCGCTGGACCATAGACAGCATCGAGGCCGACGTAGCCGTCGCCCTCGATGCCGGCCAGTTCCGCCACTCCATGCCATACGGCTGGGTGGTCAGCGAAGGCCACGAGCTCTTGAAACCGGAGTACGCCCCGCTCGCCGGCGCCGTCGTGGTTACCCACGACGGCGCCGTCCGAATCGTCGCGCCTGACAGCATAGGCCTCGAGCGCAGCCGGAAGGCTGCGCTCGAGGCGTTCCAGAGCTATCCCATGCTGCTGGAAAACGGCGTCGTCCCACCACCCCTCCGCCAGGCATCCCAGGGGGTGAGCCTCGAGCACCGCGATATCCGGCTGGCCCTCTGCACCCTCGAGGATGGCCGGGTGCTCATTGCGCTCACTCGCTTCGACGCTCTTGGCGGCTCCTTCGACCGGATACCGCTCGGCCTCACCACCCCAGAGATGGCCGCGGTGATGGGCGCCCTGGGATGCCGCAACGCTCTGTCACTGGACGGTGGGATCTCCGGCCAGCTGCTGCTGCGGGATGCCGGCGGAGCGGTCCGGAGCTGGCCCGGCCTTCGAAGCGTGCCGCTCGGCCTGATCGGGCGGGCGAAGCACTAATCCGAGCGGCCCGGGAGATTCTGGACTACATTGAATAAACCGGGTCGCTTGCAATGGATCCCTCCCCCGCTGAAGGAAGGCATCCATGACTTCACATACTGCCCACATCGAGCGCTCCAACCGGAAAGACCTTCATAAGGTCGAGGTAGAGGTCACCCTGCGCGAAGCAGCCGGAGGTCGATCATCTTGGAGCGGGGAGTTCATGTCTCGCAGCGCCGATGGCATCGTGCCCGACGAGCGGCTCGCTCTTACCCTGGACACCGGGCAAAAGGGGACCGCGAGGGTCCAGGAGACCTATTTCGACAGCAAGACTCCTGACGCCACTCGAGTCCTCATCACCGGCACCAGTCCACTCGCCTGATCAGGCGATCCATTCGCAGTAAACACCGGAGCCAGCGTGCCCAAACGGAACTACGGATTCGAGAAGCGGCAAAAAGAGCTGAACAAGCAGCGGAAGCAGGAAGAGAAGCGCCAGCGGCGGCTGGATCGAACAGAGCCGCCCGCCGCCGACAAGCTCGAACAGATACCGCTGGAGCTCCCGCCCGAGGAATGAGCCAGCCGCGGCCGGAGTAATCCGCTGCGGCTACACCTTCTGACGACCTATCGCCGCTGCGCTACCTGCGGCGCCACGCCGAGCTGCTTCACCACACCGGCCAGGGTGCGGACCTTTGCGGTATCGGCCGCACCATTCACCGCCACCTCCAGCTGTGACACGAGGCGTGACAATACCGCATTCTTCCCGCTCCCTGACGATTTCTCCGCCTTTGCCAGCTCGCTCCTGGTCCGGGCGATGGTCCCCGCATCGAGCCCACTCGACCGCTCCAGCTGATCCAGGTAGGCCCGGGCCAGAGAGTACGACGCCGGCCAGCTGAACTTGACCTGTCCCTGAGTGTTGAAGTAGTCCAGCTTGACCGACTTGGCGGCCTCGATCTCATTCTGGGTCAGGAAGCCGCTGGGCTGCAGCTCGAAGACGTCGAGCCCACGGGTGATTTCCGAGCCGTAGATGTAGCCGTTGTACCAGTACGTGCTCCAGTAGCCACCCAGCTCCAGCTTTTCGGGGTCGAGCGGGCCCCGGTCGAAGTAGGCGATCTCCTTCGGGTGCTTGGGGTCGGTCCAGTCGAACACCGAGACCCCGCCCTGGTACCAGGCCTGCGCCATCACGTCGCGGCCCGGAATCGGAATGAGTGATCCGTTGTGCGCCACGCAGTTCTCTGAAGGCAGCTGGGGCGCGGACAGCTTGTAGTAGCTCTGGAACTGCAACGACGACTGCCCGCTCAGGGTGAAGATGGCGTCGGCGCCCCACTCCTTCGGGTCGGTCTTCCGGCACTTGGGCTGAGTCCCACCGCCCCACTCGTCGGAAAACAGCATCTTACTGCCACTGTTGTTGAAGGTCGCGGAGTGCCAGTAGGAGAAATTGGAATCGGAAGCTGCGGCGATCCGCTTCGGGTGCGCTGGATCGGTGATATCCAGCAAGAGACCGTAGCCCGCGCAGGCCCCGCCGGCCCGCCCGATGCCGGGGTAGAGCGTGATATCGTGGCACTGGGTGGGGCCTGCGGTGGAGTCCGGCTCCTGGGCCATCTGGGCTTTCATCGCCGAATCGACGATGGCGGGGAGTGCTTGCCTGAGCGCCGCGCTGTCCGCGGCTGTGGGAGCACCGGTGCCCCCCCGGGCCTTGAGCGCCCGATCCAGCAGCGCCGCCACGTCGTCGGGCTGGAGCACCTCCTCCTTTCCGTGGATCACCGCGATGAATCCGCCGTTGGCCTTGGCCTCGGCCACAGCCTTCGCGGTGGCCACACTGTCCTCCCGGGTTTCACCATGGGTGGGTGGCGCCACCAGGTCCTGGAAAATCCGGGGCGAGCTCACGATGCGCGCCTGACCCGGTTGGGCCAGGGGAACCTTGATAACCTCGATCCGGAAGAGCGCCGTGTTGGGGTCCTTCGGCGCAATGACGCAGCCCGGCATCTCGGCAGGCGAGCGCACCGGCGCCTGACCGGAGATGTAGACGTACACGTTGTCCTTGTCCTTGGGATCAACCAGCAGCGAGTGAGTGTGGGACCCACGGCAGGTCTGCACGTTGCCCAGGTTCCGCGGGTGGGCGATATCGCTGATGTCGAAGATTCGAAGTCCCCTGAGGCGAGCCTGACTGACGGTGTCCTCGATCCCCTGAGTACCGCAGTCCAGGCGGGCGGTCAGATTCTCCCCCGAGACGAAGAGCAGGTTGCGATAGACCGACACATCACTCTGGGAGCCGGGGCAGACGTACGCGGTCTCCAGCTTGGGCTTCCGGGGATCGCTGATGTCCCAGACCTGATACCCATTGAAGCTCCCCTGCACCGCGTAATGACCGGTGAAGGCCAGGTCGGAGTTGATCCCATCGACGAACTGCTTCGAGGGCGGAGTGGACGAGGCCAACCGGAGATTCCAGATCGCTTGTCCGGCGTCGGTCTTCCCCGGCTTCAGTCCAACCCTTGGATCCGGTGTCGGTGGCTGGGTGGATTTGCTCTGAGCCGGCGCCGGAGCACCGGCCTGATTCGAGCCCGAGTGGGAACACCCGGCAAGGACTGCGACACCAACGGCGACCGACAACGCGATGAGCTTGGCTGATGCCATGCGAACCCCTTGAATGAGGACGATTCCCTTCTCTTCCCCGCTTCCCCTCTTCCCCTCTTCCCCTCTTCCCCCTCTTCCCGGCTTCCTACCTTGTTGCCAGACCCGGCGATGTGGCCAGCTGCTTCACCGCTCCGGCCAGGAGCCGCACCTTGGTTGCGTCACCGGCCCCATTCGCCTCGGACTCGAGCCGGGAAACCAGCTGGGCCAGTGTCTGCTGCTGCTCCGGCCCGCTGGCCTTCTCGGCCCGGGCCAGCTGCGCTCGTGCATCTGCGATGCGATCCGCAGCCATACCCTGGGACCGCTCGAGCTGATCCAGAAAGGCGCGGGCCAGTGAGTACGTCGCCGGCCAGCTGAACTTGACCTGCCCCTGAGTGTTGAAATAGTCCAGCTTGACCGACTTGGCGGCCTCGATCTCGTTCTGGGTCAGGAAGCCGCTGGGCTGCAGCTCGAAGACGTCGAGCCCACGGGAGATCTCCGAGCCGTAAATGCGGCCGTTGTACCAGTAGGTGCTCCAGTAGCCGCCGCTCCCCATCTCCGTGGAATCCACCGGACCGCGGTCGAAGAACGCAATCTCCTTGGGGTGCTTGGGGTCGGTCCAGTCGAACACCGAGAGCCCGCCCTGGTACCAGGCCTGCACCATCACGTCTCGTCCCGGGATCGGAATCAGCGAGCCGTTATGGGCCACGCAGTTCTCCTGGGCTGTTTGCGGCGCAGCCAGCTTGTAATAGCTCTGGAACTGCAGCTGCTGCCGGTTCGCGATGGTGAAGATCGCGTCCGCGCCCCAGTCTTTGGGATCGGTCTTCCGGCACTTGGGCTGGCTTCCTCCGCCCCACTCATCGGAGAACAGAATCTTGCTGCCACTGTTGTTGAAGGTGGCGGAGTGCCAGTAGGAGAAGTTGGAGTCAGACGCTGCGGCGAGCCGCTTGGGATGGGCTGGATCACTGATATCCAGCAGCAGGCCATAGCCCTCGCAGGCACCCCCACCCAGACCGATGGCCGGGTAGAGCGTGATATCGTGGCACTGGG
>DATFQK010000014.1:0-2413 GCA_035264345.1 Gemmatimonadales bacterium
CGCCCTGGAGCGTCGCTTCACTTCGGGTTTCGGCTTCACCCTTGCCGGGGATTATCTGAGCTCGCCCACCCGGTCCGTGGTCGGCAGCACCTACTCCAACACTCAGCTCTGGGCGCAGGGGAGTTATTACCCCACACGCTGGGTCGGTCTGCAGTATCAGCTGATTCGCACGGCGCCCAACCGCCGTGCTTTTGTGATCAATGATGCCGGGGTGCAGGACACCATCGGTCCGGGCTACAAGGCGAAGCGTACGGATGCACAGCTCCGGGTCTCGCTTCGTAAGGAGCTCAACGAGCTGGGCCCCCGAGCCGACATCGTGTATTCCCGTACTGCCTGGGACAGCGAGGGTCTGGATCAGCAGATCGACCAGCTGGGCGGACTCCTGAGTTATCGGACCTCCCGCTTTTCGCTGGGCGGCTCCGCTTTCCACCGGACTCGGTGGACACCGTTGGATGCTCGAGTAAATGCAGGGCTCAACCCGGTCGGGCCGTTCAGTGCCAGCGCGGAGCTGGTACACCTGAGGCATTTCGGCGGCAGGGCCAGCGACTACGCCACACTCGCCGCCGGACTGGAGCCTTTGCGGGGATTGGCGCTGACCGGCAACGCGCGATTGGGCAAGGTCGTTGCCGCTCCCTCCATCGCTACCGATCCGGAACAGGACGTCCATGACCTGCAGGCGGCGCTGGGATGGAGCCGAGGGCGGTTGGGGTTTCAGGTGTCCTACGCCCGCACGTCGGCCTTCAGCCCGATCGGCTATGCCGATTTTCCCGAGGTTCCTCAAATCGGGCCGTCACCCCGAACGGAATGGATCACGGCGTCGGTCCGGATTGCGCCCCTGCAATGGCTCACGCTGGAGAGCTGGTACAGCGATCCGGTGGGCGATGTCGGCCCGGAGGGAATCCCTCCCACCCACTCGATCACTGCGGCCACCATCAGGTCCAAATTCCTCCGCAAGTTTCCCAGCGGCATCTTCGACCTGAAGCTGCGACTCAGCGTGGAGAGCTGGGGAACCGGAGTGATCGGGCGGGATTCCGTGGGAACACCGATCGAGCTGCACGGGGCCACATTCTTGCGCAGCCTGGTTCAGGTGCAGCTCGACCGGTTCTACCTCTACTGGGACCGAACCAACCTGGGCTCCACCGATCTGACTTACGTGCCCGGTTTCCCGATTCCGAGCTATGGCAGCAACTTCGGGGTGAGATGGGAGTTCGAAAATTAGTCGCAAGTCCGCAGTCCCCAGTCGTCAGAACCTCGTTGGGCCGCTCCGAATTGGTCATGCTGTCGGCTGAGGACTGAGGACTGGCGACTGCCGACTGTGCTCACCATCACTGTCTCTCCAAGCTGATTCGGTACCTTACAGGGGTACCGCGATGCAGCAGCCTTCAGCAGAGGAGAGGAACTATGTTCGGATTGGGCAACAGAGACCGGGGCCGCCGGGTAAGGAACGATACCTTCAGCGGCAGCAGGCTACGGAACGCGGCGCTGGCCGGGGTTGGAATGCTGGCCTGGCGCTGGTGGCGGAACCGGCAGGGAAACGCCGCCCGCCCCACCACATATCAGGACCCGTCCTTCAACGACACCTCGACTCGCTCAGCCGGGGCACTCTAGCACCAGCGCAGTTTAGAATGTACCAGAGGTGGTGGTGCTAAACTCCTGCACCACCACCTCTTGTACATACGGGTTCAGACCCCTTCGCTTCGCTTAGGTGAGGCTCTGACGACTACGACTGAGGACTGACGACTGGGGACTGGCGCCTCACTACAACCGATATCCCACCACCGTGCCGGGCCCAGTTCTCAGGAACAACATTCCCGCGATGTCATCCACCGCGTAGACCGGCTCCTTGTCTTTCCCCAAGTCGATTCGGGCGCGCGGCTCGGCGCTCACCTTGTCGATCTGAAGCAGCACGTTCCCTTTACCTTCGGGCGACTTGGTCAGCATGAACACCGAGCTCGGGACGGTGAGCGACGCCTTGAAGCGCTTCGTCGCCATGGCGGCTGACTGGTGGGCATATCCCTGCAACTGGGCTCCGCCTTCAGAGTACGCCGTAGCCAACTGGCTGGTGATCTGTTTGGTGTTCGCATCCGTGGCACGGCGCGATGCATCCGCAAAGGCATCGCCATAGGCGGAGGCGGCCGCGCCATAGAGTCCCGCCCGGACGGCATTGATGCCATGCAGGGCGCGAAGCAGACCCGACAGCTGTGGAGCAGGGTAGTAGACCTGTTTCTTCACCTGACCGTCGCGACCAAGAATGACCAGGTTCTGCGGGGCAATCAGCACAATGCCCTCGCGCCTGATCTCCATGTCGACCGGATCCTCGCCGCCGTCCAGCCTGATTTCGCCGCCACGGGGCTCGAAGGTGCCGGTCTCGCGATCCACCGCGTAGAGCTGCCGGTTCTTGTTGGCGAAGACG
>DATFQK010000015.1:0-3941 GCA_035264345.1 Gemmatimonadales bacterium
CTCGCGCATGCTGACGACTTTGGAGCGAACGCTCAAGCGATCTCGTCCAGGCAGCTGTCGATCAGCCCCAGTGCGGTATCCATGTCCTGCTCGTCGATCACCAGCGGTGGCGCCAGCCGGAGCGAGCTTTTGCCGGCCCCCAGCAGCAGCAGCCCCTGGCGGAACGTCCGCTGCACCAGCTCGTGCACCAGCTCCGGCGCGGGCGCTCTCGTGCTCCGGTCTTTGACGAACTCCATCCCGATCATGAGCCCGCGGCCCCGTACATCGCCGATGCAGGAGTGCTTGTTCATCAGCCGGCAGGCTCCGGCCATCAGCCGTTCACCCATCCGCGCGGCGTTGTCCATCAGCTCGTTTTCCACCAGGTCCAGCGTGGCCAGGGCGGCGGCGCAGCAGACCGGATTGCCTCCGAACGTGGAGCCGTGCGATCCGCTCTCCCAGGTTGTGATCGACTCCCTCGAGATCATGGCGCCGATCGGCATGCCCGAGCCCAGCCCCTTGGCCGTGAGCAGGATGTCGGGCTCGACCCCCTCGTGCTCGCAGGCGAACATCTTTCCGGTCCGGCCCACACCGGACTGGACCTCGTCGGCCACCAGGAGAATTCCATGGCGGTCGCACAGCGCCCGCAGGTCTGCCAGGTAGCCGGGCGGCGGCACCACGTAGCCCCCCTCGCCCTGGATCGGCTCGATGAAGATGGCGGCGACATCGTGGGGGTCGAGGTGGCGGGCAAACAGGTCTTCCTCGATCACCGCGATGCATCCCCGGTTGCAGGCCGGCTGATCGTCACAGAACTGGCAGCGGTAGCGATAGGCGTACGGCACGTGGTGCACGTCGGGCAGCAGCGGACCGAATCCGGCGTGCTGTCGCGCCTTGCTCGATGTGAGGGTGACGGCGCCGGTGGTCCGACCGTGAAATGCGCCGCGGAACGCGATGATGGCGGTTCTCCCGGTGGCGTAGCGGGCCAGCTTTATCGCCGCCTCGGTGGCCTCCGTTCCCGAGTTGGTGAGAAACACCCGCTTCTTCGACGTTCCCGGCGCCACCCTGGCCAGGCGCTCGCACAGGTCGGCCATTCCCTCGTAGTAGAAATCAGACCCGCAGATGTGCAGGAACCGATCTGCCGCCTCCTTCACCGCTGCAACCACCTTGGGATGGCCGTAGCCGGTGGAGGACACCGCGATGCCGGCCATGAAGTCGAGATACCGGTTGCCATCCACATCCTCCACCATCACCCCGCTGCCCCGCGAGACCACCAGCGGGTACTCCTTGATGTAGCAGGAGGAGGTCCATTCCGCGTCGCGCGCCACCACGGCCTGCGCCTTGGGGCCCGGGGGCGGCACGACGATGCTGGGATAGTTGCGCGGGCTCATGAATGTTTTCCTTACCCCTCGATGACCGTTCGGCTCTGTTCGCGCATGAACTGCGCGACGTAATACGGCCCGCATCCGCCCTTGCCGGTGGAGCCTGAAGCCTTCCAACCGCAAAACGGCTGGGCGCCGGGCCAGGCGCCGGTGGTCGCACCCGTCCGCTTATTGGCGTAACACACTCCGGCCTCCACCTCATCGAAGAACCGGCCCACCTCCGCGGGATCCCTCGAGAAGATGCCGGCGGTGAGCCCGTATTCTACCCGGTTGGTTTCCTGCAGCGCCTGATCCAGGCCGGTTACCTCACCGATGGCGACAAAGGGTACGAACAGCTCGTCCCGGTAGAGCGTGCTCTCCAGCGGCAACCGGGCGATGGTGGGAGCCACGAAGTATCCCCGATCGAAGACCGTACTTCCGCCCCCGCCCCGGAGCCGCTCCCCACCCAGCACGATGGTGCCCTCGGTTCGCGCCTGAGCCACCGCGCGCTCGAACCGGTCCACTGCCTGCTGGTTGATCACTGGCCCGAAGAACACATCCCGCTCCGATGGATCACCCATCCTGATGCTGCGAGTCTTCTCCACCAGCCGCTGAGTGAACGGCGCGGCCACCTCGCGCTGAACGTAGACCCGCGACGTCGCGCTGCACTTCTGGTTCTGCAGGCTGAACGCGGAGCGCATTACGCCTTCCGCGGCGGCGTCCAGATCCGCGCTCTCCAGCACGATCGCCGCGTTCTTTCCCCCCAGCTCGAGCAGCGCGGGCTTGATCCAGCCGCCACTGAGCCCGGCGTGGATTCGCATCCCCACCACCTTCGATCCGGTGAACACGACCCCGTCTACTCCGGGATGCTGCCAGAGTGGATCGCCGATGTCCTCCCGCCGCCCGAACAGGATATTGAACACGCCGGGAGGGAGTCCCGCGTCGCGATAGATGTGATAAAGCTGGAGCCCGGTCCACGGTGTCTCTTCCGCCGGCTTGTACACCACGGCGTTGCCCGCCACCAGGGCGGCCGACGACATCCCGGCCGAGAGCGCCAGCGGAAAGTTGAAGGGAGCGATACAGGCAAACACGCCATAGGGACGGAGCACATCGGTGTTGCGCTCCACCGGGGTGATCCGGTTCATCGGCCGGACGAAGCCGTCGGCGTCTTCCACCTGCTGGCAGTAGTAGTCGATCAGATCGGCCGACTCTTCGGCGTCGCCCATGGCCTCCAGCCGGCTCTTCCCCACCTCGAGACTCATCAGCGCCGCAAGCTGGTACTTCCGTTCCCGGATGAGGGAAGCCGCCCCGCGCAGGAGCGCCACTCGGTCGCGCCAGGGCCAGCGGGCCCATTGCCGCTGAGCCCGCCGCGCCGACTTCACCGCCGCGTCCACGTGCTCGGGCCCGGCGGCGCTGAACCGGCCCAGCACCAGGCTGGTATCGATCGGAGAGCGGTCCACCAGCGGCTCGACCCCGGTCTCGACCGGCGCATCGTCGATATAGAACGGGTGCAGCCGCCCGCTCTCCCGGCGCACAGCTTCGAGCGCGGAGTCGAAGCGCTGGTGAAACTCCTCCAGGTCACCGCTGGCGGAGGTGTAGGTAATTTTGGTTGCGGTCGTCATTATCCACTCCTCAGATCCGAAGCGGTCCGGTCCAGCGCGCGGCTGAGCCCGAGCACCAGTTCCTCGATCTGATCCTCGTCGATCACATAGGGCGGCGCGAGCAGCGCCAAGTCTCCCGTCCCGTCCTCCAGCTGGCCGGCATTGGGCCACACCATCACACCCGAGTCCATCGCCGCGCCGGCAAATCGCTCGGCCACGCGAAGCGACGGGTCGTAGGGCCGGCGGCTTTTGCGGTCGGCCACAAATTCGATTCCCGCCAGCAGACCCCGTCCCCGAATGTCGCCCACTAGAGGATATTCGCGGAGCTGCTCCAGCCTCTGCTGGAGCACTGGGCCCATCTCGGCGCAGCGCTCCACCAGGCGATGCTGCCGGAGATAGCGGAGCGTCGCCGTTCCCGCGGCACAGAGCGTGGCATGGTGGGAGAAGGTCTGCCCGTGGAGGAAGCTGCCGGAGCCTTTGGCCAGAACATCCACCAGCCGCCGCGGCGCCACCACGGCCGAGAGCGGCGCATACCCTCCGGCGATCCCCTTGCCGACCAGCATCAGGTCGGGCACCACTCCATACGGCTCCAGCGCCGACCAGGTGCCGGTCCTCCCGGCGCCACTCAGCACTTCGTCGGCCAGGAGAAGGATCTCGTACTGGTCGCACAGCTCGCGCACTCGTCGCCAGAACGGCTGCGGTGGAAGCGACGCGCCGGTGGACGAGCCGCCCACCGGTTCCCCGATCAGAGCGGCAATGGTCCCGGGCCCTTCCCGCAGGATGGTTTGTTCGATCGCATCGCCGCTGCAGCTCGCGCAGAGGGGAGCCTTACCCCCGCAGCCGCAGCGATACGGATAGGGCGCCGGAACCCGCACCACTTCGACCAGCCACTCCCGAAAAAGCGCCCGATTCGATTCTCTGGACGACGCCGACAGCGCGAGCAGCGTGTTCCCGTGATACGAAGGCATGAACGCGAGAATCTTGTGCTTGCCGGCGCGCCCCGCCT
>DATFQK010000016.1:0-2605 GCA_035264345.1 Gemmatimonadales bacterium
GCCGACGCGACGACGCTGGGCCGGGT
Source organism: Gemmatimonadales bacterium (assembly GCA_035264345.1). Classification (GTDB taxonomy): domain Bacteria; phylum Gemmatimonadota; class Gemmatimonadetes; order Gemmatimonadales; family GWC2-71-9; genus CAVVWJ01. The sequence goes on from DATFQK010000016.1 coordinate 27, forward strand.
GGAAAAGCGGGAGGTAAACAGCGAACTTGCGAGCCTTGCCGACGACACAGGACTCACGCTGGACGGCTTTTCTCGGGAGGGACTTTGGGGCATTGCGCGCGAAGCCTCGGAATAGTGGCTTGCCTGGTACTGCCCTGTCGGGCCGCTGCCCAGCTGCCGCCACTCGGTGTCCCCGGGGGTGTAGTCCGACTGGAGCTGGACGGAAGTCTCGCGACCTTCGATCGCCGTTTTTTCAACGGACAGCGGGAGAGCTACGGGGCCGATCTCTCCAGCCCGGCGCTCGGCAGCGACCGCATCCCGCTGCTGGCGGATGCGGATGCACGAGTTGGCCGCATCATCGGCAATGCAGGCTATCGGATCAATCTAGGGGGGCTGACCACCGACGCGCAGGGCAGTGTCGGCAGCGGCTTCATCGGCCTGAGCCTCGGGCTGACCAGTCACATCGCTATTTTCGGTCGCGTTCCACTGGTGCAAACCCGAGTCCAAAGCTCCATGCAACTGGACCCTGCCACGTCCGATGCCGGGATCAGCCCTTCCATTGACGAGCAGCTTCCATTCTTCAGCCAGATGGATGCGTCGCTGTCGACCCTGAGCGCCAGGATCTCGGCCGGCGACTACGACGCCAATCCCTCTCAGAAAGCGCTGGCCCAGAGTACACTGGCTGATGCCACCGCACTGCGCAACGATCTCTTCGGGCTCCTGGGAGATCCGGCCACCGCCGCTCCTGCACTCCCCACCAGCGCGAGCGCAGCCGGTACCGCGATTGATTCGCGAGTGGTGGCACTGCAGACCACGCTATCGGCCGATCTGGGAGTGACCGGATTCAGCCTCACCCCTTCGCTCCCCGCCAGTGCCATTACCCAGCCCGAGCTGATCGGCCTGCTCACCGACCCCACGGGACCGATAGCTCTGCGGCTCAACGATGCAACCCAAACCTTCCGGGGCGAGGCCGAGGCCGGCACCTCACTGACGCTGCTGGATCACTGGGACCGCGGCGCCGATCGTGGTGGGTTCCGCGCTGCCCTGTCGGGACTGGTTCGCTTTCCGACCGGTCTAAGGGAAAGTCCAGACCGGCCGCTCGATCTCGGCACGGGTGAAGGGCAGACGGATATCCAGCTGGATCTCGTTACCGACCTGGGAGCGGGTGCGTTCGGAGCCCGACTTACCGGCAGCTACGTACGACAGCTGGCCTCCGACATCCTGGTCCGGGTCGCCAGCGCCGGCCAGCCATTCGCCGGTCGCGACCGGCTGGCCATCGTTCGCCGCGATCCGGGGGACATCGTCGCCCTGGGAGTGCATCCCTTCTACCGGCTGGCTCGCACCTTCGCCTTCACGGCGGGGCTCGACCATTGGACTCATGGCACGGACGTGGTGTCCTATGCCCATCCCGAGCTGCCGGTTCCCGGAGTGGAGGCGAGTGTGTACGCCGAGGATAGCAAGGCGAACGCGACGATGCTGGCGGTGGGAGTGACGTACGCCAATCCTGGTGGGCTGCGTCCAGGAGGAACCGGCTTGCCGGTGGACGCGACCTTGACCTACGAGCGGGTGCTCCGGGGCGGAGGCGGCCGAGTGCCGGACACGCATGCCATCCGGACGACACTCAGCGTGTACTTCGGTCTTTGGTAGCTCGCTCGCTGCGCAGCATGGCCTGGGCATGCCGGTGCGCGGCATCCCCCTCCGCATCGCCCAGCATCCGGGCAATCTCGTTGATCCGATCCTCTCCGTGCAGAACCTGCACGTCGCTGGTGGCAATACCCCGGCGAGCCTCCTTCGACACGACCAGATGGTTGTCGGCCCTGGCGGCAATCTGGGGAAGATGGGTGATCACCAGCACCTGGTGGCGTTCCGCGACGTCCGCCAGAGCCGCCCCCACCTGCACCCCCACTTCTCCACCGATTCCCTGATCCACCTCATCGAACACCAGGGTTGCAATGGCATCGTGCTTCACCAGAACCACCTTGAGCGCGAGCATCAGGCGGGACAGCTCGCCACCCGAGGCTACCCGGGCAAGGGGCTTGGCCTCGAGTCCCACGTTGAGCTGGACCATCAGCTGTACGCTCTCCTGTCCATGAGGTCCCGGCTCTGTCATGGGGACGAGCACCACCGTGAGCTTGCCACCGGGAAGGCCGAGCTGGGGTAGTAAGCGGTTTACCCCACGAGCGAGACGGTCTGCCGCCACCTGTCTTTTCGCGGTGAGCTGCCGGCATGCCTCCTCTATTGTTCGCTCGGCCGCCATGCGCCGGGCACCTAACGCGCGCAGGTCGGTGTCGGCGGTGTCCAGCAGATCGAGCTCGGCGGCTGATTCATCGCGGGTGGTCAGTACGGACTCGAGCGAGGCTCCATATTTTCCGGTGAGTCGAAACAGAAGGTCGCGGCGGCGTTCCACGGCGGCCAGGCGGTCGGGATCTTCCTGAACCGCCGCCCCATAATCGGTTGCCAGGCGGCTGAGCTCCGATAGGTTGGCGTACGCTCCATCCAGCAGCTCTCGCCAATCGGCGGTGGCAGGGTCGACCTTCTCCAACGCGGTGAGCGCCCGATTGGCCAGCCCGAGGGCTCCGAGGGCATTTCCCTCGTCTCCT
>DATFQK010000017.1:0-5708 GCA_035264345.1 Gemmatimonadales bacterium
GAATCGTTGGTGACCAGCACCGCTGCCCGCTGAATCAACGCCGCCGACTCCCGCAGGCTCAGCCCGCCCGCCGCATTCACCACCCGGTCCGGCGCCGCCGCCGCGATCGCGCTGGCCTGGGTCACGTCGTCGGGCCCGCCCACCACCACCATCATCCGATCGAGTCTGGCAGCGAGCTCCGGATAATAAGGCCAGCGCTTGGTTCCCCAGATCGATCCCGGGGCAAGCGCCGCAAACCTCGGCCCCACGCCATGACTGGCGAGCCACGTGTCGGCCCGGGCAAGGTCCTCATCGGTGAGTGGCAGGCTGACCCCGGCTTTCTCGTCCGGGGCCGCCCGAGCCAGGGCCAGGAGTCGCTCGACCTCATGGCCCGTCTCCGGACGAGCGACGCGGGAAGTGTAGCTGATCGCGCCAGGTGCATCGGCAAACCCGATCCGCTCCGGCGCACCAGACCACAGGGCGAGCGCAGCCGACCGAACAGACCGGTGGGGAAGGTACACCTGGGAATACGCCCGGCTTCGGAGCTCGCGCCCGATTCGCCGCACTCCCTGCCAGCCCCGGTCGGCGTGCCGCTTGTCGTAGCGAATCACCGAGCCCACCGCGGGATGTCCTTCCAAGAGGCCAGCAGCGGCGGGCGTGGTGACCACATCCACCGGGCCGTGACGGGCCGCCAGGACCGACAGCAGCGGGGTGGTGAGAATCACGTCGCCCAGGAAGGCGGTTTGGATTACCAAGACGTTTGAACGACGGAACGACGGAACGACGGAAGAAATTGACGTTCCCACGTTCCCACGTTCCGTCGTTTCACCCATCAATCCACCTGAAGAACCGCGAGGAACGCCTCCTGCGGAATCTCCACCGCGCCGATCTGCTTCATCCGCTTCTTACCCTCTTTTTGCTTCTCCAGGAGCTTGCGCTTCCGGGTGACGTCGCCGCCATAGCATTTGGCCAGTACGTCTTTCCGGAACGCGGAGATGGTTTCCCGGGCTATCACCTTGTTGCCGATGGCGGCCTGGATCGCCACCTGATACAGCTGGCGCGGAATCAGCTCCTTGAGCTTCTCGGCCACCTTGCGGCCGTACTCCTGAGCCTTGTCCCGGTGAATGATCACGCTGAAGGCGTCGATCGGATCGCCATTGATCAGCATATCCAGCTTGACCAGATCCGATTCGCGATAGTCGGACGCCTCGTAATCGAGTGAGGCATATCCCCGGCTCAGCGATTTCAGCTTGTCATAGAAATCCAGGACGATCTCGCCCAGCGGGAACTCGAAGTCGAACTCCACCCGGGTGGTGTCGAGGTAGTGCATCCCGTTGTACACCCCGCGGCGCTCCTGGCCCAGCTTCATGATCCCGCCGATGTAGTCGGAGGGCGCCATGATCCGCGCTTTCACATAGGGCTCATTGATCCGCGCGATGCCGGCCGGATCCGGTAGATTGGTCGGGTTCTCCAGCAGCAGCATCTCGCCATCGGTCTTGTATACGTGATACTCGACGGTGGGGACAGTGGTGATCAGGTCGAGATCGAACTCCCGCTCCAGCCGCTCCTGCACGATCTCCATGTGGAGCAGACCAAGAAAGCCGCAGCGGAAGCCGAAACCCAGCGCGGTCGAAGACTCCGGCTCGTAGTGCAGGCTGGCATCGTTGAGGCGAAGCTTTTCCAGGGCATCCCGCAGATTCTCGTACTGGTCCGAATCGGTGGGGTACACTCCGGCGAAGACCATCGACTTGACCTCGCGGTATCCCGGGAGCAGCTCGCTCGCCCGGTTGGAGGCATCGAGGATGGTGTCGCCCACCCGGGCGTCCCGCACGTCGCGCAGGCTGGCGACCAGATACCCGACCTCCCCGGCCCGGAGCTCACCGGTCGGATGCTGCCCCAGCTGGAGGTAACCCACCTCGTCGACATGGTGCACGTCGTCGGGATGAGCGCCGAAGGCGATCTCCATCCCTTCCCGCACCACACCGTCCACCACCCTGATGCTGGGAACGCCGCCGCGGTACCGGTCGTAGTACGAGTCGAAAATGAGCGCCCGAAGTGGTGCATCTTCCCGGCCCCTGGGCGGAGGGACCCGCGCCACCACGGCCTCGAGCAGCTCGGGAACGCCGGTGCCTTCCTTGGCGGAGACCGCAAGGATCTCTTCCCGCTTGGCCCCGATCAGATCCATGATCTCCCTGGCTCGCTGCTCCGGTTCGGCCCCGGGGAGATCGATCTTGTTGAGCACCGGAATGATCTCGAGCCCTGCGTCCATGGCGAGGAAAAGATTGCTGAGCGTCTGAGCCTGAACCCCCTGCGAGGCGTCAACTACCAGAATGGCGCCCTCACATGCCGCCAGCGACCGCGACACCTCGTAGGTGAAGTCCACGTGACCCGGCGTATCGATCAGGTTCAGCTCGTAGTCGTTCCCATCCCGCGCCGCGTACGTCATCCGGACCGCATTCAGCTTGATGGTGATCCCGCGCTCTCGCTCCAGATCCATGGTGTCGAGCAGCTGCTCTCGCATCTGCCGCTTCTCCACGGCGCCGGTAGCCTCGATCAAGCGGTCGGCAAGGGTGGACTTGCCGTGATCGATATGCGCGACGATACAGAAGTTTCGAATTCGGGACTGGGACATGCGGGAAGATAGCGAGGCAGCGGGGGAGGGTGGCAGCGGGGCAGTGATCGTGGTAAGCGGCTCAGTCGGGTGTGATTTACTCTTTACCCATGCTGAAGGATACCAGTAGCAGTTCTGCAGCCGCGCCGCCCCGCGGCCCCGCCGTCGCTGCCCCGCTGCCCAGCCGCCCCGCTGCCTCGCGGCTCTCAGGCGATCTCGGTATGCTGACCGTCTGCCTCATCTGGGGAATGAACTTCAGCATCACCAAGCTGGCCCTAGGGGCCATCCCGCCACTGCCTTTCACGGCGATCCGCTTCGTGATCGCGAGTGTACTTCTGTGGATCGTGGTGCGGCTGCTGGAGGGGCCGGGCGCACTGCCGCCGGGCGTTACCCGAACTCTGGTCCTGCTCGGGATTGTGGGGAACACCTGTTATCAGCTGGCGTTCACCGTGGGCTTGAATCACACCACCGCCAGCAACAGCGCGCTGATCCTGTCGATGTTGCCCACGGTAGTGGCGATCCTGGCCGGGCTGCTTGGATTGGAGCGGATCACTCCCCGGATGCGGTGGGGCATTGCCATCGGGACGGTGGGTGTGATCATGGTGATCGCGACCCGCGGCGTAGGGTTTCACTCGAGTACGCTGCTGGGCGACCTGATGACCCTGGGGGCTGTTTTCTGCTGGGCCGGCTACACCATAGGTCTGCGCCGCGTTCCGGCCGGCATCAGCTCGCTTCGGGTCACGACCGCTACCACCATGGCCGGCACCCCCGGCCTGGTCTTGGCCGGTATTCCCGGAGTCCTCCATCTGGATTGGGCCGAAGTCCCCCCGGTTGCGTGGGCCGGCCTGGGATACGCGGCGGTGTTTTCCCTGGTTTTTGCCTACCTGCTCTGGAACCGCAGCGTGAAGGCGGTCGGGGGCACCCGCACTGCCATTTACATGTGTGTGACCCCGCTGGTGGCTATAACCGGCGCCTGGCTGCTGCTGGGCGAACGACCTCACCCGTTGCAGGGTCTGGGGGCGGTGTTGATTGTCGCCGGTGTGTTGCTTACCCGCGCCGGGAATACAAAAGGCGTGAGCGGGAACTGAACCGCTTACGCTTCATCCCCGCTCACGCTTTTTATTCCCCGCTTAGGCTTCTCATTCGCCACTTACGCTTTTTTCTTCTACAATCTCTTTATAACTCTCCGGGTTCCACGCTGGGCGCTTGGACGAGTTGGCGATGTCCTGTCCCAGGTAAAACAGCAGCTTGAGGATCCTCGACTCCTTCTCGCTGTCGATCTTGTCGGGGGAGTCGGTAACCTCGTGGTAATCCGGGTGGACGCCGTTGAAGAAGAAGAGAATCGGCACCCCGCGCCGGGCAAAGTTGTAGTGATCCGACCGGAAGTAGAACCGCTCCTCCGGCCAGCGGTCGTCGACGGCGGTCATGGCCAACTCGGGGTGAGCCCGGTCTACCCGCTCGAGTGTCGCACCCAGATTCGAGTGTTCCTTCCCGATCGCCACAATGGTGTCCCGCCAGTTCCTGCCGATCATGTCGATATTGATGTCGGCTACGATCTGCTTGATCGAGACCGGCGGATGGGCGGTGAAGAAGTCACTGCCCCAGAGCCCCTTTTCCTCGCCGCTCACCGTGAGGAAGATGACCGATCTCCTGGGCCGAGCTCCGGGCCGGCTGAAGGCCTCGGCCAGCTCCATTACCCCCACCGTTCCCGATCCATCGTCGTCCGCGCCGTTGTTGATGCTGTCCGGTCGGCCCGGCGTGATCCCGATATGATCCATATGAGCGGAGTAGACCAGATACTCCTGTTTGAGCTCTGGATCTGAGCCCTCGAGAATGCCGACGGTATTTGGCCCCGAGTGGGCGGACACCACCGAGTCCCTGATCTGAATCTGCACCTGGAGGTTCGGCAGCTCGCGTATCACAGCCGTGCGAGAGCCGCGCAGCCCCTGCAGGTCGAGTCCGGCCGCGGCAATGGAGGAGCGAACTACGCCGCTCCGCACCTGGAGAACGGTCGGCTGGAATGCCGGTGCGCCCACTACCGTTCGCTCCGGCGGACGCCGTGGCAGGGTGACGGCAAAGCTGGCCGAGTCGCTGTCGTTCAGAACCAGCAATGCGGCCGGCCTATTCAAGTAGAGAGCCCGCAGCACCTGCTGCACCAGTCCCGGGTTGGCGCGAAGCTCGGGGACGTACAGGGCGATCCGGTCCCGCACATCTGCTCCCGCCGCCGAAGCCTCGGTCTGAGCGCCGGTAACCAGCAGCGTGGGCGCGGTCAGCGGCTTCTCCGGCACGCCGCCGCCATCGTAGCGGGCGGCCGTCGCGAACTTTGCCGAGTCCGTCGTTCCTCCGGCCGAGAAGATGACCCACGACTGGTCGAGCAGCATGCGGCGCCGGGTGATGCTGTAGCGCTGGAACCAGGAGCCCTGGTCTCCGCCCGGCTTGAGTCCGAACTGCCGGAACTGGTCGGCCACATACTGAGCGGTCATATCCAGACCCCGGCTCGGGGTATCTCGGCCGAGCATGGAGTCATCGGCAATGATGCCAACCCGCCGGGCGACATCTTCCGCTGTGATCGTGGCGGCCGCCCGGTGGAGCGGCGCGCTGGTCTGGGCCGGTAGGCGCGCGGGAGCACTAAGGAGGACTATGAGGGCTGTCAGGGTCGAGCGCCGCATGCACTGGTTCCGGGATTGGAGTCGGGTGTTGAAGGGTAGACGGTCCGTGCTGGATCATAGTTTCATCCATCCCAATCCGCCGAGCCGGCTTGTTTGACTTCCGCAGCCGCGTCCGGATACGTTGCGCCTCCCATGCAGCGTACCGATCCGAATACTGCCCGCCTGGATTTGCTCGACCCGGTAGAAGTGTCAAAGCTGGGTGGTCTGGAGATCATTACCGAAGGCGTGGTCGAAGGCTTCCTCAGCGGGCTCCACCGCTCCCCTCGCCGCGGATTTTCGGTCGAGTTCGCCGAGCACCGGATGTATCAGCCGGGCGATGAGCTCCGCTACGTGGACTGGAAGATCCTGGGCCGCAACGACCGGCTCTATGTGAAGCAGTTCGAGGAAGAGACCAATCTTCGGGCCATGATCGTCTGCGACACCAGCCGGAGCATGGCCTGGTCGGGGTC
>DATFQK010000018.1:0-3663 GCA_035264345.1 Gemmatimonadales bacterium
CGTGGAGCATCGCGTCGACGTACAACTCCCCTTCATCCTCCCACAGGTCGTAGAAGCTGATGCGCTGAGTGTGCCCGATCAGCCAGGTGGCTTCATGATCGAGCGACCGGTTTCCCTCTTCCAACGCACCAACCCGGAGGATGACGGGAATTCCCCGACACTGGGGGCCGAGGCTCCGGCAGGGAGGTGGAGCACTGGCCCCGCCAGGATGCAGGATTGGGAGAGTGGGACGCATGCAAAAAGCTATCCTGACCCACTTCCGTTTGCACCGCCCCCGCTTATAGTGAATGGGTTCACAAAGTCGATTTACTCAATGTTTCGGAGGCGGAGCGGCAACATGCGGATTACTTCGATGGTGGCGGGGCTGACTTTGGTCTTGGCGGCCTGCGGCGGCGAAAAGAAGACCGAAGATCAGGGGACGACGGCGGCTCCCGAGCAGCAGTCTGCTCCGGCGGACAGCTCGGCGGCGTCGGCAGCCAATGCCCCGGCAACCAATGCTCCAGCCGGGACTGGAAAGACCCACGATGTCAACATGGTGCTCGAGGGATCGTCGTACAAGTTCGATCCAGCAACACTGACGATCAAGGCGGGCGATGTCGTTCGGTATCACAACAAGAGCGGCGGTCCCCATAACGTTTCCTTCTGGCCCGACAGCATTCCCGGCGGAGCTTCCGCCGTGCTGACCAAGAACATGCCGAATCAGATGGCACCCCTGCAGAGTCCGCTTGAGACCGAGCAGGATGCCGTGTATGAAGTCAGCTTTGCCGGTGCACCCAAGGGCGAGTACAAGTACTACTGCCTGCCTCATCTTGCCATGGGCATGAAGGCCAAGCTGACCGTTCAGTAAGCAACGTCAGCGGCTCGGAAGGCCGTAAGCGACCCTCTGGTTCAATAGAACCGGAGGGTTGCTGCTTTATGGAAGAAGGCTCCGGTTATGAGGGCGCCCATCACCAGTCCCGCCAGAGCGTCCACGCCGTAATGCATCTGGCAATACACAACTCCCACAGTCAGCAGCATGGTAGGCACCGCGAGCAGCCAGCCAAGCTTTCGTGAGGTGCGGCCGGCGGAAAGCGTCGCCGCCAGGGAAGCCGCCACATGAGACGACGGAAACGCTGCCCCATAGGAGCTCCCCTTGGCCAGCGCGTCGTAGACCAGTCGGGCCGGTGGATTGTCGGTGAACCAGGCCGCGGGCCGGGGGAACATGTAGTAAGGCCCGGCGACAGGAAAAAAAATGAAGATCAGGTAGCAGAGCACGAAGGTGGTCATCACCACCAGCACGAAACGGCGAACCGCCGGGAGATCGCCCTTCCAGGCATAGTAGAGTGCCGGAGCAGAGATGATGACGTAGTACGACAGATAGGCAGTATGCAGCACGGCTGACCAGAAGCGGCTCGGTGCGTGTTGCCACCACTCCCGGCTCACCTGCATTCCGAACACCAGGAGCTCCCAATGCTGCACCAGCCGATCATGCACCAGCACCGAAGGAGCGTTCAGGATATCGAGCTCACTGTACAGCGCCGGAAGCAGAAACAGCGGGTACAACTCGCGAAAGCTCCTCCCGACAACCCCCTGTCCCGGCCGGGTCAAGAAAACCAGGAACACGACAAACAGGGCGTGCGCAACCAGGAGCCACCAGCATTCGGGTTGGGTCGATGCGCGGAGAGCGGCGACAACGGAAACGATCCCCAGATACGCCAGCAGCAACCAGTCTATGGCACGCAAGGAGGTGGGCGAAAGGACAGTCTCGGCTGCAGTCATCGGTGGAGCTAAAGCCATCCTGCCTTTCGATACCAGCGGTAGGTGTCGGCCAGTCCGGCCTCGAGGTCATAGGCGGGCTTCCAACCAGTGTCGCTGATCAACGGCGTCGGGTTTCCGGTCCAAGCTGCCTGAAAGAACTCATTGGCCTTGTCGGCGGTCAGGATGGTGATTTGGCCGGTGAGCCGGGCCGACGCCTCGGTAACGGAGAGAAGTGCCCGCCCGAGTACCCGCGGGACCCTCACCGTTGTAACCGACCGCTCCATCGTGCGGGCGATCACGTGAGCGAACTCCGCGCTGGTGAAAACCTGGGGATGGCACGCTACGTAGGTCTTGCCCGTCGGAGCGGCAGCAGCCAGAGCAAGGGCGTTTGCCAGATCGGCGACATGAACCGCCGAAAGCTCCTGGGTGCCGTCGCCGAAGACCGGAGCGATTCCATATCGCACCAGGCGGAACACCTTGAACACCTCTCGATCCCTCGGCCCATAGACCATGGGCGGCCGGACAATCGACCACTGTAGCCGGCTGGACCGGACAATCTCTTCTCCGGCCAACTTGCTTCGACCATAGGCGGTCACCGGCCGAGGAGGCTCGCTCCCGTCCAGGGCCAAACCGCGGGCCGAGGGGCCGCCCGCGGCCAGCGACGAGACGAGAACGAAGCGTTGAGTCCCGGACGATTCCGTGGCCGCAACGATGTGCCTGGTGCCGTCCCGATTGGCCCGGAGGAACTCCGCCTCGTTGCGGGCCGCCACCATGCCGGCCACATGATACACCACATCCTGGTCTCGCGCCGCCTGAAGCAGGGCGGCCTCATCGTGGAGGTGTCCGGCAACGACGCGAATACCTTGCGAGCGGAGGGTTGCCGCCTTCTCCGGAGACCGGGCCAGCGCGGTCACCATGGCCCCCTGCCGCTGCAGGGCATCCACCAGATGACTGCCGACGAAGCCGGTCGCACCGGTAACCAGCGCTCTCATAGCCGCCGGTCGTAGAGCCGGTACGTCTTGTAAACTCTGAAGGTCATCTTTTCCAGCCCGGCATTCATGGCCGGATTGTCTTCCAGGATCCAGCCGGCTTCGCCCCAGTAGATCCCCCGCTCTCCTGATTTGGTCCAGATCCGATGGTACAACACTGCATCGATTCCCTTGCCCTGATGGGCCGGGATCACACCGAGGAGGAGGATTCGCGCCCGCCGGATACGCTTCATTTTGAGGGCCCAGAGCAGCCGAAAAATCACGGGGAACAGCCGCCCCGAGCGGTTGGTTCGGAAGACCACGTTGAGATCCGGAAGCGCTATCCCGAAACCAATGAGCTTTCCATCCTTCTCCGCCATCGGCACCAACTCGGGGATCACCACTGGCTTGAACTGCTTGGCGAGGTGGTCGATCTCATGGTCGGTCATTGGCACGAAGCCCCAATTCTTTTCCCATGCCGCGTTGTACAACGCCTTGATCCGCTCCACTTCTCCTTCGAAATCCTTCATGTTCAGTGGCCGCAGCGTGATGCCGTGCCGCTGCCGGATCAGCTCCGTGGCCCGGGTCAGCCGCTCCGGTACCGGCACGTAGCCGTCCATGCTTCCGCCCTGATATACCCACAGGTCCTTGGCCTTGGCGAACCCGGCCTGCTCCAATAGCCGGATGTAATAACGGGGATTGTGCGGCATCATCAGCGTCGGCGGGGTCTCGAACCCGTCCACCAGAAGGCCGCACTCGTCGTTCACCGAGAACGACGCAGGCCCCCGAATCACGTCATGGCCTCGGGCGCGGCACCAGTCCGCCGCGGTGTTCAGGAGCGCGTTGGCGACATCTTGATCATCGATGCACTCGAAGAAGCCGAAGAAGCCCACCCGGTCGCCGTGGGTCTCGTTGTGCAGACGATTACTGATTCCCGCAATACGGCCCACGACCTCAT
>DATFQK010000019.1:0-2816 GCA_035264345.1 Gemmatimonadales bacterium
GGAGCTCGGGGCTCGTTCACCGCCGATCTGACGCCCGGTGATTACGGTTTCATCTGCTTCTATCCCGATCAAAAGGACGGAAAGCCGCATCTCGCACACGGCATGATGAAGACATTCAAGGTGAGCTGACGCAGCGACCCCGGCGGAAATCGCTGGGTAAACAGTCAAAGCCGTTGTGAGACCAGAGGCCCGTGCGCCGTGCACGGGCCTCTTCTTGCGCCCTTTGCAGCCGATCCGAGTACCTCACATTGGGCGGCACGGTGTAGAGCACGGCCCACCCGTCTCGGACCATCGACTCGTTGACCAGCGTGGTGCCTGCCCAGACGTACGCCAGAACCCGGCCATACTGGTCGTGAGCAGCAACGTCGGATTCCAGGTTTACGGTGGACCCTTGGGGCAGCAGCCGGAGTAGCGCCTGCCGGGCTTCCGCCCCGATGGGCTGCTGCTGAGATTCGGGGCTGTCGATGCCGATCAGGCGCACCCGCCTGCCGTCGCTGCAGCGAAAGCTGTCGCCGTCTGACACCCGGCTCACAGTGCAGGCGTCGGCGACCGGCGCCCCGGCATGCTGCGCGGAGCAGCCCACCGGGATCAGCCAGAACAGGAAAGGAAGCAGAGTGGCCGAGCAACGCGGCATGGCCTCAGACCTTCACCTGGTGATCACCGGAGCGGGAGGCCTGATCGGGTCCGCCCTGCTCCCGCGTCTGGCAGCCGACGGGCACCGGATCACTCGGCTGACTCGAGGGACTCCGGGTCCGGTCGAGGTGAGTTGGGACCCCGCGCGCGGGATCCTCGATCTGCAACAGCTCGGGCGGGTAGACGGCGTCGTTCATCTAGCCGGAGAGGCCATCGGCAGCCGGTGGACATCGGCCCGAAAGCGCCGAATCCAACAGAGCAGAGCTCTGGGGACCAGCCTGTTGCGTCAGGCGCTGAGCCCGCTCCAGCCCAGGCCGGAGGTTCTCATTTCGGCGTCCGCCATCGGCATCTACGGCGACCGGGGGAACGAGCTCCTGACCGAAGCGAGTGCTCCGGGAAATCCCGAGCACGACTTTCTGGTCAAAGTATGTCTGGACTGGGAGGCAGCGGCCGAACCTGCCCGTCAGGCCGGCATCAGGGTGGTTCACCCGCGATTCGGACTGGTCCTCAGCTCCGAGGGCGGAGCACTGGCCAAGCTCCTCCCTCCATTTCGTCTGGGGCTGGGCGGGCATCAGGGGCACGGCTACCAGTGGATGAGCTGGATTGCGATGGATGACGTGATCGGCGCCATCCGCCATGCGCTGAGCGATCGACAGCTGAGCGGTCCGGTCAATGTGACGGCCCCCGGAGCGGTGGTCAATCGCCATTTTACGCAGATCCTGGGACGGATACTTGGTCGACCCACACTCCTCCGCGTTCCCGCCGCCCTGCTGCAGCTGGGGCTGGGCGAGATGGCCCAGCGCACCGTGCTCGCCAGCGCCCGGGTACAGCCTTCCAAGCTGCTCCAGAGGGGCTATCGATTCGAGTATCCCGAGCTGGAGGGTGCTCTGCGGCATGTCCTGGAAACCGAAACGAGCAGTAGCTTTCCGAGATGAGCAAACCCAGGGCGGTCCTGCTGCTGAGCGGCGGAATGGATTCGGCTACTGCCGGCGCGATAGCGAGTGACCAGGGATTCGATCTGGTGGCGGTCAGTTTCCGGTACGGCCAGCGGCATGCGGTGGAGCTGGAGGCGGCGCGGAAGGTGGCCCGGTTACTGGGCGTGAGCCGGCATCTCGTCTTGGACATCGATCTTCGCGCGATCGGAGCGTCGGCGCTCACCGGGGAGCTCGCGGTCCCCAAGGACACGCCGCTGGAGGCTATAGGCGAGCGAATTCCATCCACCTACGTGCCCGCTCGGAACACCATTTTTCTGTCGTTCGCACTCGGCGTAGCGGAAGTGATGGGCGCCAGCGACATCTTCATCGGGGCGAACGCGCTGGACTACAGCGGATATCCTGACTGCCGGCCGGAATACTTCCGGGCCTTTCAGAGCATGGCCAACCTGGCCACCCGCGCGGGCGTCGAGGAGGGGCGCAGTGTCACCATCCACACGCCGCTGATCCAGCTCACCAAACGGGAGATCATCCAGAGGGGGCTTTCCCTGGGACTGGATTACAGTATTACGGTCAGCTGTTACGATCCATCCCCGCACGGTGCGGCATGCGGCAGGTGCGACGCCTGCCAGCTTCGAATCAAGGGTTTTCGGGAGTTGGGGATGGAGGATCCGGTGATATACCAGACAGTAAGCGGGAGAAGAAAAGCGTGAGCGGGACTAGAGCCTGCCCTGAGCGTAGCGAAGGGACAAACGTGAGCGGCAGAAACACTATCGTTTTATGAGCTACACGGTCAAGGAAATCTTCTACACGCTCCAGGGTGAGGGGGCCAATACCGGCCGGCCGGCGGTGTTCTGCCGCTTTGCCGGCTGCAACCTGTGGACTGGCCGGGAGCAGGACCGGGCCGATGCGACCTGCCGTTTTTGCGATACCGATTTCGTGGGGACCGATGGCCCGGGCGGCGGGCGCTTTGCCTCAGCGGATGAGCTGGCGGGTGCCGTGCTAGCGGCTTGGCCGAATGACGGGGCCAACCGGCCCTTTGTAGTCTGCACCGGCGGCGAGCCGCTGCTGCAGCTGGATCAGCCGCTACTCGATGCGCTCCACCGGGCGGGATTCGAAATTGCAGTCGAGACCAATGGAACCCAGCCGGTCCCGGGCGGAATCGACTGGGTATGCGTCAGCCCCAAGGCAGATGCCACCCTGGTGGTACAGCGCGGGGACGAGCTCAAGCTGGTGTTTCCCCAGTCCGGC
>DATFQK010000020.1:0-3880 GCA_035264345.1 Gemmatimonadales bacterium
AGTCGCGTCCGCGCCAGAAGACACCGCATCTTCTCCAGCGCAGGTGGCAGCGGTTGGAGCAGGGGCGGCGGCAGCCGCAGCTGGCGCCGATCGGCCTGAGGCTGAGCGAAACTCAGATAGCCAGCGGGGGAACCCGTCGGCTGATGCTGCCACTCGCCGCGCCGCAGCCGCTGCACTGGAGGAGCTGGACCGGGAACGAATTCGCGCCCGGGCCAATGCGGCCACCGCATCGCTGCCGCCGGCCCGCACTGACCCTGCCCCTCCTGTGGAGGCCGCTCCCCCTCCGCCCAGAACCTTGGAGCAGCGTTCTCAGGTTTATCTACGGATCGGGTTGGATGAAGCAGTGAAGCAGCTGGGGCAGCCCGCGCACGTCATCGAAGCGATGACACCCGAGTTCATTGGGCTGACCCCAGGCCGCAGCGTACCCGGTGCTGACCCGGCGCGACCCGTTGTACGCGTCGTCTATCTCGATACCCGAGGCCGATTGATTCTTCTGGATCAGCAGCGGATGCAGCCGGGGCAGGCCGCTCCGGCCCCCGGGGGGCTCCGCTGGGCAGTGGGAGACGTCTTGCTGTATTTGCACGGGGAGCCAGGGGCGGATGTCCTTCGGAACCTGCAGCGGCGGGTGAGGTGATCTACCATTAGCTAGGAGCTAAGTGCCTGGAGCTAGGTGTGGGCGGACTCATCCAGCACCGCCCTCACCTTCCGCATCAGCTCGTCCGACGTGAATGGCTTCTGAATGAAGGCTGATCCTGCAGCCTGACTGACTCCCCTCCGCGTGACCTCATCACTGGTATAGCCTGAAACGTAGAGCACCTTGAGGTTTGGCCTGCCGGACGACAACTCCGATACCAATTCCCCCCCACCCATCTCCGGCATGACTACGTCGGTCACAAGAAGTTCGATCGGGTGCTTGTAACCGGCCGCCACGGTGAGTGCATCCCGGCCGTGCCGCGCTTCGAGCACGGTATGCCCGTGCTCCGTCAGAATTTTCCACATGAGCTCGCGCACGCCATCCTCGTCCTCGACCACGAGCACCGTCTCCTCGCCGCGCACAGAGGACGGCGCGTCAGAGAGCTCGCCTTCCTCCCTCTCGAGTCTGGGTATGAAGACCTTGACCGTTGTTCCCTGCTCCGGCTCGCTCGAGACTCGAACGCCCCCCCCGCTCTGCTTCACGATTCCATAGACAATCGAGAGTCCAAGACCGGAACGGTAACCGGGCGCGCGCGACGTAAAGAAGGGATCGAATACGTGTGAAAGCGTGTCTCCATCCATTCCGCTGCCCGTGTCACTGACGGCGAGCACGAGATAGCGGCCGGGCTTAACCGACCGGACTCGAGTCGAGCCACTGATCTGCCGCTCACCCGTTTCAATCGTGAGCGTACCCCCGGCCGGCATTGCATCGCGGGCATTCAGGACGAGGTTCACTAGGATCTGCTCGACCTGTCCTGGATCCATCTTGACCTCGCCCAATCCCGGCCGCAGCCTGGTCGTCAAGCGAATGTCGGCACCAATGAGGCGCTGCAGCAGTCCTTCCATGTTGGCGACGACGGTGTTGAGGTCCAGCGCTCGAGGCTGGAGAGTTGGCGGCGTGCCGAACGAGAGGAGCTGGCGGGTGAGCTGGGCGCCCCGCTCAGCGGCCTTTCTGATCTGCTCTACGTCCTTCCGCCTGGGATGGTCCTCACCAAGGTCGCGAAGGAGCAGCTCACTGAAGCCGTTGATCGTCGTGAGCAGGTTGTTGAAGTCATGCGCGACGCCACCAGCCACCCGTCCGGCAGCATCCATTCGTTGCGCCTGACGGAGCTGTTCCTCGCTCTGGTGCAATGCTGCCAGCGTGCGGGTACGGTCACTAATATCGGTGCCGAGTACCA
This sequence comes from Gemmatimonadales bacterium, assembly GCA_035264345.1. Classification (GTDB taxonomy): domain Bacteria; phylum Gemmatimonadota; class Gemmatimonadetes; order Gemmatimonadales; family GWC2-71-9; genus CAVVWJ01. The sequence goes on from DATFQK010000020.1 coordinate 1,872, forward strand.
GGCGAGCACGCCTGCCATCCACTTCCATCTCGTGTGACACCAGCTCCATATCCACGATGGTGCCATCCTTGCGCTGGTGCTGAGCGAGAGCGACCTCCCCTCGATGCGTGCCCGTACGCTCCAAACCATGGTGCAGACCGGGGGCATCGTCAGGAGGAAGAATGTCCATGATCGACATGCCGAGAAATTCGTCCCGCGAATACCCGTACTGAAGGGTTGCCGCCTCGTTCACCTCGACGAACTCCAGTGTCTCCACATCGAAAATCCACATCGGGTTTGGGTTGCTTTGGAACAACATGCCGTACCGATGGTCGGCATCCTGGGCAGCTCGGTACAGCCTGGCGTTGTCTACCGCCAGTGCCGCCCTGCTTCCCAGCTCCTCGGCGAAGGCCAGATCGTCAGCGCCATAGGTTCTTCCGGACTCCGCCGCCATGGCCAATGTGATGGTTCCGGCGTTGCCCCCCCTGGCGAGCATGGGCACGCGAACGAAGGACGTCGGACTCAGTGCCCGGAGCAGTTTCAGCTGCTCCGCGTCCTGAGCATGGGAACGCAACAACTCATCGGTCACCTCCCCCATTTCCGCTGTGGACTGCGCAATTCCGAAGGGCGGGGTCGCGCTGCCATACTCGCACAACGCACGCACCAGAAGGTCCTTGGCGGGATCCCGGTGTGCGGCGGAGATGAACTGGAGTGTGCCCTGCTCCGTCGCCACGTGGATGGCGCACCAGTCTGCTAGAGTGGGCACGATCAACCGCGAGAGATCTCTCAGCGTCGCCGCATACTCCAGCGACGAGGCGAGCACGATGTTCGCCTCGGTGAAGAAAGCCATACGTCGGTCGACCCGCTCGGCTTCCTCGCGCGACAACTCCTTCGAGCGGCCTCGCTCTGCCGCTGCGTGTAGCCTTGCTACCAGAGTAACGCCGACCGGAATTGCGATGCCCAGCCCGAGAAGCGTGTACGCGTTCGTGGGCGTGTAGTGAAGGATGAGCCCAGGCTCCGAGAGGTAGTGAACCGCGTAGAGAAGCGTCACCACAGCGCTGATCAAACCTGGCCGCAGTCCCCCGCTGTACGCTGAGTAGATGACAGTGATGAGAAGAAACGGGAACGGATGGGCAATTGGATGATTGTTGCGGGCTAGCACATCGAACGCGATCGCCAGGGCAAGGGTGAGCAGAGGTCCACGCACCCGTGCGCCGACTCGCGCCCAGTCCGCGGTCGACGCCATTTGCGCCGCCGTCCGAACGAGCGCAGACCCCCTGACACGCTGCACCGCGCCGCTTTGACCCATGACTCCTCTTGGAGAGTGGCCCACAAGCTCTGCGGTAAGACCCCTCGGCGTCTGTGACGAACCCCACACACACCAAGATCCGGATGTAACCTCCTTGCGACTCCGCCTCTCGAACGATAAGCTACGCCCGTCCCCAGAATAACTCCGCTGCTTCCCCGGCCTTCCCTCGGAAAGGACTCCATGCCATGGCCTTGCCTCGTCTGGTTTCTCGCACCGCCAGTACATTTCTTCTCGGACTTGCTCTCGCCTTTCTGCCGGGCCGGTTAGGGGCCCAGATCCAGGCCACGACTGGCGTGGTGCGCGGGACTGTCACCGATTCGACGGGACGGCCACTCAGCGCAGCAACGGTTTCCCTCCGGCATATAGAGACAAACGCCGAACGAACGCTCACCACCAATGATCGGGGAGTCTACGCGGCCACGCTTCTCCGGGTCGGTAACTACGAGGTGAGCGGGCGGGCGGTGGGCTATCGGGAGTCGCGGCGGGGACCAGTAGCGGTGGGACTCGGCGAAACCGTGACTCTCGACTTCGCGCTGGCACCGCAGGTCGTGCAGCTCCAAGAGCTCAGCGTAGCCGCGGAACCTGCCCTGGACGTGACCGAGTCAGCGTCCTCGACCAGGCTAGGGGTGGAAGCAGTGGAAGGCCTGCCGAACAACGGCCGTAATGTCTTCAGCTACACCACACTGACACCCAACGTTGCGATCGTGCAGGGACCGGACGG
>DATFQK010000021.1:0-3300 GCA_035264345.1 Gemmatimonadales bacterium
ATCCTTTCTCGAACGGATCGTGTCGCGGGAAGGCTACAGCATTTGTGGGGAGCGGTCCAGGAGACTACAACCGGCGGACCCGCACCGGCTCGGAGTAGGAGGGCACCTTCTTGCTGGCAACCTGGGTAGACCTGGCCACGCAGTTGGCGAAGTAGGTCTGGACCTGCCCGACCGCGCCGTGGGCGGCCGCACTGTAGGACAGCTCATACCGGGCGGGACTGCTTCCGGGCACCAACTTGCCAGTGCCGATATAGGTCGGTGCCGTGGCGCCGGTCTCCTTATAGAACTCGACTCGGTCCTCCACCGATGAGCCGGCACCTTCCCGGGGATTGACCTTGATCTCGGCCACGAGGTCCACGGTCGCGCCGTCCATGGGAGTGGTGTATTCGTCGCTCACGCCATCCACGTTCGATCCTCCGGCCGAGGTCATCCGGCAGAACGGCGGAGGAAAGAAGAATGCTTCCTGCACCGGCTCCATCACCTTCTTCCGCTGTGCGGTGTAGACCGAGGTGCTGCCCCAGTTGTTGCTGTAGCTGGTCCCGGCGGTGCAGGTCGGCGCCTGCCCGGTCCATCCCGGGAAGCAGCCGTTCAACGTGAGGTACCCGCCTCCATTTCCGTACATCTCGCCCTGCCGCACCACGATCGTGCTGGTCAGAGGATCGTTCTGGAAGATGGTGCTGTAGTTGCCGTTGTGGCCGAACGTCTCGAGGGAGAACCGGCGGTGATTCACCGACTGGGTCCACATGTTGACCGAGTTGTTCTCGTACACCACACCCCACCCCTGCTCGACGGCCGCCGGGATGTCGCCGGTGGTCCGGGTGAGCAGATGCCAGTAGCGGACCGGCTCGACGTTCTGGTTGTCCCAGATGCCTTGCCGCCCGGCTAGGCGCAGCACCGCCGCGCCGTCGAGCGCCTTCCATTTCGCAATTCCCGTCGCCTGATTGAACTGCTGGCCGCCATCCGTCGAGATGAGCGCCACGTTGACGGGCGAGCCCATTCCCACCTGCTTGATATAGCGCTCGTAGATGTCGGTGAGCTTGAGGCCGCAGGCCCGCTGCACCACGTAGTTCAGCAGCGCGTGGGCGACGTTGCTGTACTCGAGAATGCTGCCCGGAGCCCGGGCCGGCTCCCGGTTCTGCTCCGACTTGACCCGCGCGATGGTGAGAGCGTCGTTGGGGTAGACGTATTTCAGCCCGCCCACCTTGCTCCGCTCGAAGGCGCGCTGCCAGCCGGGATGCTCGTCACCGCAGACGGCGCTGCTGTTGCCGTAGTCGCAAATGCCGCTGGTGTGAGTGGCGAGGTGCTCGACCGTGATCTCATTCCACGGAAAGTCGCTCTCCCAGCGGGCGCCCTCGCCGTGGCCCAGCCACTGGCCGGCGCGATCCTTGAGGCCCACTCCGCACTTGCTCATCGCGTGCGCCAGCGTCGGCGCGCCGAGCAGGCCTTTGTTGGCGGAGTACACGAAGTACGCGAGAGTGCCGCCCTGGTCGTAGAGGATCTTGTCGTTCCGGATCACCACCAGCCGTTTGCTGTTGTACTTTGCGGCGCTGATGCCGTTCCAGACCTGTTGCAGGGTTTTCGTGCAGCCGAGCTGTCTGATGCTGCCGCACATGCCCTGGCTCTCGGGCGTTGCCCGGGTCCAGGCGAACCCGGTGGTCAGCGCTGCAGTGTCTCCGGCAACCGGCACTGCTTCGGCGACCGGCGATGGCTCGGTGGCGTTCCGGCAACCGAGCGCCCCGACGAGTACTGCGATGATGCCGCGACCTGGACGATGTATGGCCGGCCTCTTCGGTCCGCGACCTGGCGGTCCTGCGGGGAGCGTGAAGTGCAACCTGCTAGGGTAAGAACAAGCGGAGATGCTGTCAAGCATTTACGCTCTGTCGAGCCTGGATCTGGCTGAGCGGCGAAAAAGGGTTACTCTCTGCGGGCGAATAAACGCTCGATATCCTGACTGGGAGGATCCATGCCGGCAGCCTTGCGCCCGAGTTACGGCGCCGTGCTCACTGTCATCCTGTGCGCCAGTGGCGCGGCGAGCTGTAGGGACACCGTCGTCGACCAGAGTCCCGAAGAGCTCACCGCAGCAATCACCGGCCCGATTCGGTGGGACCCCAAATCGGCAATGAAGCAGATCGTGGGCACCAAAGGCTGCGACTCGTATACTCCGACCTGGGCGCCCGACGGAAACCTCTATACCGCGGTGGGCGACTGCCGCTTCCGGGGAGCGCCGCAAAAGATCGGCATGGGCTTCGGCCGGATCTCCGGCTCCACCGGCTACGGGGTCTCCTTCACCGGGATCCCGACCGGTGACCCACTCGATTGGGACGACGCGGCCACTGGTGCGGGAGTCGAGGCCTTGGGCGACGGACCGTTGAGTGAGAAGGCCGCGGGGATGCTGCACGCCGACGGGCGGCTCTGGTACTGGATCCGGAACATCTACCCCGACGGGATCGGTGCCCGGCTCAAGTTCTCCAGCGATGTAACCGCCGCCAACCCGCAGTTCACCTGGGTGGATTGGACCCTGCCCGAGGTGGGCTACGCCTCCTTCGTGCAGTACGGGAAGGGGTACACCGGTGGGCCGGCGGCTTATGTCTACGCCGTCATTCCGCTCCGCAGCAGCTCGGCCGGCAGCGTGAGCAACAGTGCCTACGACCTGGTGCCCGCCTTCGGACTGATCCGCGGCGCCCGGAGCGATCTCACCCTGCAGAGCAGCTGGGAGTACTTCTGCGGCGTGCCGTCTGCGCCCGCCTGGTGCGCCGGCGCGGCGTCGGCCACCAAGATCATTTACAAGGTGGGAAAGCGGTTCACTCCTCGGGCCGGAATGAGCTGGAACCCCGGCCTCCGAAGGTTCATGCTCTCGCTGGTGTTCGATACCACGCCCAACGATCCCAAGGACAGCGCCCGGTTCACCGGCGGGCTCATGGTGTTCGTCGGCTCCAACCCCTGGGGTCCCTGGCAGCAGGTGTTCGCCAGTACGGGCGCCTGGCCCGGTGGTCTCAGCACCACCACCTGCGGCAACACCAAGTGGGGCTCGGGTGAACGGGCCGACATCCCGACCAAGTACATGAGCACCGACGGGAAGACGTTCTACCTGTTCAGCTCAGGCGGAGACTGCTTGTCGATTGCGAGGGGCGTGTTGCCGTGAGGGCGGAGCCGCCAGTTCCCAGTCGTCAGTCCGCAGTCGACAGAATGCAGTAACTGGATCTTCTGTCTAACGTCTGACGACTGAGGACTGACAACTCGGAACTGGATCCGATGCTTCACCTCCGCACGCTTACCAGCACTCCCGCCTTCCAGTGGAAT
>DATFQK010000022.1:0-9952 GCA_035264345.1 Gemmatimonadales bacterium
CAGGGAAGAGGGGGAAGAAGGAAGAGGACCAACGATCGCTTCTGCGGAAAATGAAACGGCTCGGATTTTCCGACCGGCAACTGGCGGAGCTGCGTGGCGTTACCGAGTCCGCCCTGCGGGCCGAGCGGCATCGGCTGGGCATTCGGCCGGCCTACAAGACGGTAGATACCTGCGCCGGCGAGTTTCCTTCGGCCACCCCCTATCTCTACTCCTCGTATGACGAGGAGAATGAGGCGCAAACCAGCAGAGAGCGCACGGTCGTCATCCTGGGGAGTGGACCCAACCGTATCGGCCAGGGTGTCGAGTTCGATTACTGCTGTGTCCGCGCGGCAATTGCCTTTCGGGAGATGGGCTATCGTACCGTGATGGTGAATTCCAACCCTGAAACGGTCTCCACGGATTTCGACATCTCCGATGCCCTGTACTTCGAGCCACTCACCCTGGAGGATGTGCTCGAGGTCGTAGCTGTGGAGCAGCCGATCGGGGTGGTCGTCCAGCTGGGTGGACAAACTCCGCTCCGTTTGGCTCGAGCTCTCGAGGCGGAGGGGGTCCCCATTCTGGGAACTTCACCCGAGGCGATCGATCTGGCGGAGGACCGGGGGCGCTTCGAGGCGATCACCCGGGAACTCGGCGTGGCGCAGCCTCCCAGCGGGGTAGCGCATTCGATCGAGGAAGCGGTGGCTGTGGCCGCGCGGGTGGGTTATCCGGTTCTGGTGCGTCCGTCTTATGTGCTGGGCGGAAGGGCCATGGAAATCGTGTACGACGACGCATCGCTGAGAAATTATTTCGGCCGGGCGGCGCGGGTTGCGCCGGAGCACCCGGTTCTCATAGACAGCTTTCTGGAAGACGCCTTCGAAGCCGACGTCGATGCGATTGCCGATGGCACCCGCTGTGTCATTGGGGGGGTGATGCAGCATATCGAGGACGCGGGGATTCACTCGGGAGACTCCGCCTGTGTGCTGCCGCCCTACCTGATTACCGAGGTCCAGGTGGATGAGATGCGGCGACACACCAGGGCGTTTGCCGAACGGCTGGGCGTGGTGGGTCTCCTCAACGTTCAATTCGCCATCAAGCACGACGTGGTCTATGTGCTCGAGGTGAATCCGCGGGGGTCCCGCACTGTTCCCTTCGTCTCCAAGACCACCGGTGTTCCACTGGCCAGCCTGGCGGCGGCAGTGATGGTGGGAAAGACCCTCGAGGAGCTGGGGCTCCACGACGACGTGCTGCAGCCCTACGTCGCCGTCAAGGAAGCGGTCTTTCCCTTCAGCAAGCTTCAGGGGGTCGATCTGATCCTGGGCCCGGAGATGCGCTCTACCGGCGAGGTCATGGGGATCGCCGATTCCTTCGGGATGGCGTTCGCCAAGGCACAGATCTCCGCTGACGGAGCATTGCCGCTGGAGGGCTCGGTCTTTGTCACGGTCAACGATCACGACAAGGCGAACGTCGTTCCCATCGCTCGCCGGTTCCATGCCCTGGGGTTCCGGGTGCTGGGGACAGAAGGAACGGCGCGCTATCTGCGGGCCCGCGGCATTCCCACCGAGCGGGTTCTCAAGGTGTACGAGGGCCGCCCCAACGCCATCGACCTCCTGGTTTCGGGCCGGATTCAGCTGCTGATCAACACTCCCCTGGGGAAGCTCACGCAGCAGGACGACTACGCCATCCGCCGTGCGGCTCTCCAGCACCGGGTACCGTATACCACCACGTTGTCGGCGGCTTCCGCGGCGTGTGATGCGATCATCGCGCTGAGGAGCCGTGCCGGTGAGGTGAGGCCGCTGCAGGAGTGGCACGCGCTGGCGCGGGAGATGTCTCCGGAGTGGACCGGGTGAGCGCCCGCAGCGCGAACTTCGTCACTGCGCTGCGGGATCGGGTGGCCGGCACGGTACGGGAAGGGGAGTCGGTCGCCCGCTACTCCACCTATCGGATCGGTGGGCCCGCGACTGTGCTGCTGCCCAAGAGCCCCGCGGATGTTGCGGCGGCCCTCCGTCTGGCCAGCGAAACCGGAACGGCATGGTTCGCACTGGGACTCGGCTCCAACATCCTGCTCCCGGATGAAGGACTGGAGGCTCTGGTTATCCGAATGGGAAAGGGCCTGGACCGGCTGCAACAGGATCAGGATCGCTGGACCATCGGCGCCGGTCTTCCCGCTCCGCTTGCCGCGCGAAGGACAGCCGAAGCGGGGTTTGCCGGGCTGCACATCTTCGTGGGAGTGCCCGGCACCGTGGGTGGCGGGGTGTACATGAACGCGGGCTGTCATGGGGGCGATTGGGCCGAGGTAGTGCAGCAGGTCACGGTGGTAGACGGCAACGGGAACGACAGCGTGCTGAGCCGACGAGATGTCCCTTTCACCTACCGGCGGAGCGGCCTGGATGGCCGGATCGTGCTGGAAACGACCGTGCAGCTGCGGCCCGAAGAACCGGGTCGGCTGGAGGAAGCGGTCGCCGAGCTCTTCGAGTGGCGGCAGAAGGGTACGCCCTTCAACCAGCCCTGTTGCGGCAGCGTCTTCAAGAACCCTTCAGGGCCGAGCTGGAAGCGGGAGAGCGGCCCGAAAACGGCGGGGCAGCTGATCGAGGCGGCCGGACTGAAAGGATTCACCATGGGGGGGGCCCAGGTTTCAGCAATGCACGCCAACTACTTCGTGAATACCGGAGGTGGCACCGCCGCCGAGGTTCGGCGATTGATCGAGCATGTGCAGCGTACGGTGGAGGACCGGTTCGGCGTGCGGCTCGACCCCGAAGTCAAGCTGATCGGGACACGGGGGGAATACCTCAACGAGAGTGAGAGGTAAATGCCCGGCTACTTCGCCCACGAGTCCTCCTACGTCGATGACGGGGCCCAGATCGGGCAAGGCACCAAGATCTGGCATTTCTGCCATGTCATGCCCGGAGCAATCATCGGCGAGCGGTGCAACCTGGGGCAGAACGTGGTGGTCATGCAGGGGTCCCGGCTGGGCAACAACGTGAAGGTGCAGAACAATGTGTCCATCTATGAGGGAGTGGTGCTGGAGGATGATGTGTTTTGCGGGCCCAGCTGTGTGTTCACCAACGTGGTCAATCCGCGCAGCCATGTGTCCCGGAAGGCTGAGTATCAGCGCACGCTGGTTCGCCGGGGGGCGTCGATTGGGGCCAACGCTACTATCCTGTGCGGGATCACCCTGGGCGAATACAGCTTCATCGGAGCGGGGGCTGTGGTCAGGAGTGACGTGCCGCCCTTCGCTATCATGGTTGGAGTCCCTGCTCGCCGGGTGGGCTGGATGTGCCGTTGCGGGGTGCGACTGCAATTCCGGGAGGGCCGGGCAAGCTGCGCAGCCTGCGGGACCAATTATCGGGAGTCCGATGGAGCTCTCCGACTGATTGACCCACCCGACGCTCCCGGCTAACTTCTATAGCTGTCTATGGTTCCGCGACACTGCGCGCCCGGGCTCAGCCGGATCGGCTGGAGCATCGGGCGCTTCCACATGACCGCTCCAGCCCGGACCGGACGGAGCAAAGACCCAGGACTGTCGTGAGCGTACCCCTCCTCGATCTGGTCGCCCAATATCGCGAAATCAAAGACGATGTGCTCGCCGCCATGATGGAGGTGATCGAGCGGCAGAGCTTCATCATGGGCCCAGAGGTGCCCCGGCTCGAGGGCGAGATCGCCCGGATATCCCACACCAAGCACGGCATTGCCTGCGCCAGTGGGACCGACGCCTTGCTGTTGCCGCTCAAGGCGCTGGACCTTCGGCCCGGAGACCAGGTGATCACCACGCCCTTCACCTTCTTCGCGACGGCCGGGACGGTCCACAACGCGGGTGGTACTCCGGTGTTCGTGGACATCGATCCTACCACGATGAACATCAGCCCCGAAGCAATTGAGGCAGCTATCACCCCGCGGACCCGGGCCATCATCGTCGTTCATCTCTTCGGCCAAATGGCTGCGATGGAATCGATCATGCACATAGCGGCCCGTCATGGGCTCCCGGTAATCGAGGACGGGGCTCAGAGCATCGGGGCCCGGCGGAAAGTCGGCGGACAATGGCGCATGTCGGGTGAGCTAGGCAGCGTCGGCACTCTGTCCTTTTTCCCCACGAAGAACCTGGGGGCTTGGGGGGACGCAGGGCTGATGGTAACCCAGGACGACAAAATCGCCGAACGGCTTCGGCGTCTCCGGCTCCACGGCGGTTCCCGGCAGTACCTGCACGAGGAGGTGGGAACGAATAGCCGGCTGGACACCCTGCAAGCGGCGGTTCTTCTGGCCAAACTGCCCTATTTGGAGCGGTGGAATCAGGCTCGGAAGCGGAATGCGGCGCGCTACACAGAGGCGTTTACGGGGCACCCGTCGGTCTGTCCCCCCGCGATAGACCCGGCCAATGACCACATCTTTCATCAGTACACCATTCGCGTGCCCCAGCGGGATGAGCTGCAGGTCCATCTCAAGGAGCAGGGGATAGGTCACGCCGTCTACTATCCGCTGGCGCTCCACCTCCAGCCCTGCTTTGCCCATCTCGGCTACAGCCGCGGGCGTCTTCCGGCTGCTGAGGCGGCCACGGCATCGGTGTTGTCCTTGCCGGTGTACCCCGAGCTGACGGAACAGCAGCAGAACACGGTGATTGCGGCCGTGAAATCTTTCTACGCGTGAGCGAGAGACCCGTGAGTATCGCGCAGGACCTGATCGGGAAAGCCGAGCGACGCCAGATCCTGTTTGGCATCGTTGGCCTCGGCTACGTTGGGCTTCCCTTGGCCGTGGAGCTGGCGCAGGCCGGCTATCGGGTGCTGGGCTTCGACGTGAACCCAGATGTCGTCGATGGGCTGAACGCCGGCCGTTCCCACGTAAAGGACGTGACCGACAAGCAGCTGCAGCAGCAGTGTGAGCGCTTCAACGCGACCACGGATATGTCGCGGCTGTCAGAGCCGGACGCCATCTCAATCTGCGTCCCCACTCCGCTCTCCAAGTTCAAAGACCCCGATGTCAGTTTTATCGTGGCTGCAACCGAGGCGGTAAAGAAGCGGCTTCGGCGAGGCCAGGCAATCATTCTGGAGAGCACCACTTATCCCGGGACAACTCGCGAGATCATGCTCCCGGCCTTGGAGAGCACTGGCCTTACCGTGGGCCATGACTTCTTCCTGGCCTTCAGCCCCGAGCGGGTCGATCCCGGAAATCCACACTATGGCACCCGTAACACACCCAAGGTGGTCGGAGGCATCACCGAGGATTGCCGCAAGGTTGCCGTGGCGCTGTACCAGCCGGCCATCGACACCCTGGTCCCCGTGTCCACCACCGAAGCGGCGGAGCTGGTCAAGCTGCTGGAGAACACGTTCCGGAGCGTCAACATCGGTCTGGTCAACGAGATGGCCATCGTGTGCGACAAGCTGGGGGTGAATGTCTGGGAGGTGATCGAAGCAGCCTCCACCAAGCCGTTCGGGTTCATGAAATTCCTGCCTGGCCCCGGGTTGGGCGGCCACTGCATCCCGATCGACCCGCATTACCTCGCCTGGAAAATGCGTGGACTCAACTACAAAACCCGGTTCATCGATCTGGCCGGCGAGCTCAATACCGAAATGCCGGAGTTCTGGGTCCGCAAGCTATCGGAGGCCCTGAACGGCCAGGGCAAGGCGGTACGGGGGGCCTCGGTTCTGGTGCTTGGGGTGGCGTACAAGCGGAACATTGACGACATCCGCGAGAGCCCGGCTTTGGACATTATCCGTTTGCTCAGGGGGCAGGGGGCAAGGGTGACCTACTCGGATCCCCACGTGCCCAAGTTCAGAGAAGACGGGACCGAGTTCCGGTCGGTTGCGCTGACACCGGAGACGGTGGCCGCAGCCGATTGCATAATGATCGTCACCGACCATAGCTCGGTCGACTACCACATGATCAAGCGGAACGCCCGGCTGGTCGTCGACACCAGAAACGCACTCCCGAAAGAGACCTGACATGCATGTAGCGGTGATTGGAAGCGGCTACGTCGGACTGGTGGCCGGGGCTTGTCTGGCCGAGACCGGAAACGATGTCACCTGTGTGGACGTAGACGCGGAGAAGATCGCCCGGCTGCAACGCAACGAGATCCCTATTTATGAGCCGGGTCTCGAGCCCATGGTCAAGCGGAACCAGGACGAAGGGCGGCTCACTTTTACCACCGACTTGGGTGCGGCGGTGCGAAGCTCCCGGGTCATCTTCATTGCGGTGGGAACCCCGCCGGGAGAGGACGGCTCTGCCGATCTGAAGCACGTCCTGGCCGTGGCCCACGCCGTGGGCCGGAACATGAACGAGCCCAAGATCGTGGTTACCAAGTCCACCGTTCCGGTCGGCACCGCGGAAAAGGTCCGGGCCGCGGTCCGGTGCGAGACGAACATTCCTTTCTCGGTCTGCTCCAATCCCGAGTTCCTGAAGGAAGGTGCGGCAATCGAGGACTTCATGAAGCCCGACCGGGTAGTCATTGGAGTGGACAACGATGAAGCCAAAGAGGTGATGGGAGAGCTCTATGCTCCTTTTACCCGGCAGGGAGGAAACCGCATCCTCTTCATGGACATCGCCTCGGCCGAGGTCACGAAGTATGCGGCCAACGCAATGCTGGCGACCCGGATCTCGTTCATGAACCAGATGGCGTTGTTCTGCGAGCTGGTCGGCGCCGACGTCAACCATGTCAGGCTGGGAATCGGCTCGGACCAGCGGATTGGTCGGGCATTCCTGTACCCCGGGCCGGGGTATGGCGGGAGTTGTTTCCCCAAGGACGTCAAAGCGCTGATCCGCACGTCGGACGATCTCGGTCTTTCCCTCGACGTATTGAAGGCGGTCGAGCAGGTCAACGAGTGCCAGAAGCAGATCGTTTTGCAGAAGACGCTGCGGTATCTGGGGCAGGATCTTACGGGAAAGAGCATCGGGATGTGGGGCCTTGCGTTCAAGGCCGAGACCGATGACATGCGGGAGAGTCCTGCCATCCCGGTGATCGAGGGTCTGCTCGCAGCCGGAGCCCGGGTACAGACTCATGATCCCAAGGCCACCGACTCGGCCCGGCTGATTTTCGGCGACCGTCTCATGTATGCCGCCGATCCCTACAGCGCCGCCCACGGGGTGGACGCCCTGCTGGTGATGACGGAGTGGCTGGTCTATCGCAATCCCGACTTCGACCGGGTCCGAAAGCTGGTCCGCAGACCCCTCCTGATTGACGGCCGCAATCTGTACGATCCTGACCGTATGGCCTCCCTCGGGTTCGACTATCACGGGATCGGCCGGGGCCGCCGGTGACGCGGGTCCTGGTTACCGGGGCCGCGGGGTTCATTGGATCGCATCTGGTTCAGGCGTTGATACGGCAGGGCGACGAAGTCATCGGCATCGATAACTTCGATCCGTTTTATCCCCGGGCCATGAAGGAACGAAACCTGGCAGAGATCGGGCGCCCGGCCGGATTCACCTTTCGGGAGCTGGACCTGCTGGATGTGACGGGGCTCCGCTCGTTGCTTACCGCCGACAGCGTGATTGTGCATCTCGCCGCCAAGGCCGGGGTTCGGCCTTCTCTGGCAGACCCGGTGGGCTACGCCCGGGCCAACGTCACCGGAACCGCTGCCGTGGCCGAAGCGGCTCGACAGGCAGGCGTGGCCCGCTTGGTCTTTGGGTCGTCCTCCTCCGTGTATGGCGACAGCACTCCGGTGCCGTTCCGCGAAGACGCGGTGGCCGTCGTGCCGGTTTCCCCGTATGCCGCCACCAAGCGCGCGGGGGAGCTCCTCCTGCAATCGGTGGCGCCGATCTACGGTTTCCAGACGGTGTCGCTCCGATTCTTTACCGTCTACGGTCCTCGGCAGCGGCCCGATCTGGCCATCCATGCCTTCACCCGGAAAATGGTGGAGGGGCGTCCTCTCACGTTATTCGGGGACGGCACGCAGGCGCGCGACTACACCTATTGCGACGATATCGTCGCTGGTGTGCTCTCAGCCGTCGACTGGAGCGCAACAGCTCCAGTGGGGGTCGAGACCTTCAACCTGGGCGGGAACCGGCCGGTGCCGACTGAGGTCATGGTGGCGGAGATCGCCAGGGCACTTGGCGTTCAGCCGAAGATCGAGTGGGCACCGATGCAGCCGGGCGATGTACAGCAGACCGCCGCCGATCTCACGAAATCCTCGGCGGTGCTGGGCTATCGGCCGAAGATCGCGTTCTCCGACGGCATTCATCGTTTCGTTCACTGGTTCAGGGAGGCTTATGGCCGGGCAGACTGATCTCCTGTTGGCGCGTGCCCGGGAGCGATTCGTGGTTCAGGATTACTACGGCGCGGTCCATCTGCTCGAATCGGTTGTCGACTCGGGCCGGGCATTCGCCGATGTCCATCACCTCCTCGGGGTTTCGTTGTCGCTGCTGGGACAACCGGAGCGCGCGTTGAAGGAGCTGGAGCGCGCACTGGAACTGAATCCGAATTACGTCGAGGCCTTGATTCATCGCGGACTGGTGCTCAATGAGCTGGGCCGAACCGATGAGGCGGAGGAAGCCTTCAACCACGCTGCAGCGAGTGTCGCTCAGAAAACGGCCGACGGCCTGCCTCTGCCGGTCGCTGCCCAGCTTGCCAACCGGCATGCTGAGCTGGCCGAGACCTACGCCGGTGCCGGCGCGCTGAACCGGGCCATAGAGCAGTATGAGCGAGCCCTCGAGCTGGGACCCACCTTCCACGATCTTCGCTACCGTCTGGCCCGGCTCCTGCTCGAGGCAGGTCGGCCGCTGGAAGCGCGGGGGACGCTGGAGGAGGTGCTCCGGGAGCGCCCCAACTTCATCGACGCCCAGGCAGCGCTCGGACTCGCCCACTTTCTCTCCGGCGATGCCGATGGTGCCCGAGATGTGTGGCAATCGTGTCTGTCGCGGCGCCCGGAGAATGCCCGAGTAGAGGCCTACCTCTCAATGCTCACCCGGGCAGGTCAGTGACGACTGAGTGGCTGAGCGTGGGCGGTGCAGTCGCATTGGCTGCGCTGGCAGCATGTGGAGGCGGGCGGGACCAGGAACGCCAAGGGGATGATGCCTACGGTCAGGGCAACTACGCCGTGGCTCTGGACGAGTACCGGGCGGCGGTGGCCAAGGATCCAGACGCCAGGGTGTGGGCCAAGGTCGGCGCCGCGGCGCTCCACACCGGCAACCTCGAAGTCGCGTCGGACGCCTACCTCAGGCTTGCAGCAGAAGATCCGACCCGGGCAGAAGAAGCGGCGGAGGGTCTCGAGACCGTTGCCCGCGCGGCAGATCGAGCGGGTGATACCAAACGCCTCGAGTCCGCGGTCATCGGTCTCGGGATGGTCGCGCCAAACCGCTCTCTCGGTCGCTATGCTCTCGCGGTGGTTCGCCGTCCCGGAGCCGAGGCCAACGACCTGGTGGCAGTCCTGCCCGCCGCCCTTGCCGCGGCGCCCGATGCCGAGACCCTGGACTCTTTGCTTGGAGTCTACGCGGCGGCCCTGCAGGAAACCTCCGGCTGCGATCAGGCATTCCCGGTGTTTCAGGCCACAATCCGCCGAAGTCGCAGCAACGAGGTCCGCAGCCGGGCCGAGGATGGCGTCGCCGGTTGTTCTTTGACCTTGGGTCTTCGCGCCGAGGCGGCCGACAAGCCCGAGGATGCCGCGCTCTGGTTTGCCGCTGCGATCAGAGTGGATTCCAGTACTCCCGTCGGGCGCCGCGCTCTGGTGGGATACGGAGATGCCCAGGCTCGGCTGGGAGATACCGCCGCCGCGGCTGAGGCGTACCGGGCGGTGACCGCCGACGCAGTCCAGAGCGATTCCACCACGCAGATGGCGCGGGATCGGCTGGAGGAGTTGCGGGCCCGCACCTCGAGTCCGCTGACTGGGACGATCCCTCGGTGAGGAGGGGCGTTTCTCTCTGGACTCTGCTTCTGCTGGCTGGGTGCGGCGGCGGGCGCGGCCGGGAAAACAGTGCCCCCGCGCCGGTATCCGCGACCGGGGCGAGTGCAGCGACCATCGACTCTCTTTGGCATCAGGCGGAGCAAGCGATTCAT
>DATFQK010000023.1:0-4155 GCA_035264345.1 Gemmatimonadales bacterium
CACGGACCTGCTCCAGAATCTCCAGTGCCACCCGTCGCGGCCGGATGCCGGCCGATTCACCCATTGCATTGACCACGGGAAACAGCGAGCTACTCCAGCATTCCGCGGGTGGGACTCGAGGGCATGGCGACCTCCCGGCGAGGCATGCGCCCGGCGAGAAAGGCCAGACGGCCGGCGTCGACAGCATACCGCATGGCGGTGGCCATGGAGATGGGGTCGTCCGCCTCGGCCAAGGCCGTGTTCATCAGAATGCCGTCCACTCCTTGCTCCATGGTCAGGCAAGCATCTGATGCGGTGCCGACGCCGGCATCGACAATCACCGGCACCGAGAGCCGCCGCTTGATGGTCCTGATCCCGTGCGGATTCAGCAGACCGAGACCACTCCCGATGGGAGAGGCCAGCGGCATGACCGCAGCACAACCGGCATCTTCCAGACGCAGCGCAGTGATCAGGTCGTCATTGGTGTAGGCCAGCACCGCAAAACCCTCCTTAACCAGTGTGCGGGCGGCGCTGAGCAACCCCTCGGTGTCCGGGAGCAGAGTCTCCCGGTCGCCGATGACCTCGAGCTTGATGAACTCGTTGAACCCGGCCTCCCGGGCCAGCCGGGCGTAACGCACTGCCTCGTCCGCCGAGTAGCAGCCGGCAGTGTTGGCCAGGAGGAAGTATTCCTCGCTGGAGAGATGGTATAGCATCCCTTCTTCTTTGGTGCGGTCGAGGTCTACCCGGCGCACTGCCACGGTAACGATCTCGGCGCCGGAGGCTTCGATGGCGCGAGCCATCACCCGGTTGTCTCGGTACTTGCCGGTGCCCACCATCAAACGAGATCGGAAGGTGCGTCCGCCGAGGGTGAGAGGAAGGTCGGTGGCCGCCGGGGCGGATATCGTGCTGGTCATCTGAGGCGTCCTTGGTTGCGCGGCGATGCCTGAAAGATAACCGGGCGGCCATCACCCCCCGCCGACGAAATGCACCAGCTCGACACTGTCTCCCGGCGCAAGCGGCGTGGAACTCAGGTTTGCTCGACGAACGATGGAGCGGTTGAGCTCAACCACTACGGTACGAGGGTCCAGGTCGAGGTGCTGCAGCAGGTCGGCCAAGCTGGCGGGCTTTGGCACCCGGCGCGGTTCACCATTGAGGATGATGTCCATTTCGTTCATGGCTGGTTGACCCAGGGCTCCAGCAGCGCGAGTGTTGCGGCCGCCGGATCTGCAGCATGCCACAGGGCAGCGATGGCGGCGACACCGTAGGCCCCGGCCGAATGCACTTCCCAGGCTCGCTCCGGCGTGATTCCCCCGATGGCGATGACCGGCACTTTCAGCTCGATGACCTGGCGCACCAAATCCGGCCCCGCGCCGGGGTCGCCGGGATGAGAGGCAGTGGGATAGACGCTCCCGATCACCAGGAAATCTGCGCCTTCGGCGACCGCGATGGCGGCCTCCTCCTTGTTGTGAACCGAGCGTCCGATCCAGCCTTGTGTCAGAACCCGGCGAGCATCGGCAGGGCTCATATCACCATGCCCGAGCTGAACCCCCTGGGCCCCCACGCCGGCGGCGATGTCGGGTCTTCCGCTTATCAGCACGGCCGCTTCCGGTGGGCGAGACAGCGCTACCAGCCGGCGCGCGGCGGCGGTAAGAAAGGCCGCACTTTCACCCCTGGCCCGGGCATGCAAGGCAACAGCCGATCCCCCGGCTGCAATGGCCGCGGCCCGGATGCCCAAATCCGGGTGGGACAGCAACTCGGCGTTCGTGTAGGCATGCACCCGCGGCAGCGGTCTCATTCGAGACGCTGGCCCGGTGACACTCCACGGCCCCGGACCCAGGCGGCCACTGGAAGCCGGCCCCGACCCGCAGGCTGAATCTCCTGTACCGCCACGGCTCCCCGACCGGCCGCCACCACGAGCCGTTCTCCCGCCGCGAGAACGGTTCCAGGCTCTCCCGTTCCGGCCACCTCGCGCGCGCCAAACAACTTGAGGGAGTCCCCATTCAACAACGTCCAGGCTCCGGGTGCCGGGTCGAAGGCGCGGACCTGGCGCACCAGTGTCGTCGCATCCATGGCCCAGGAGAGCCGAGCCGTGTCCCGGTCAATTTTCGGCGCGAATGTGGCACGGCTGGCATCCTGCGGCTGGGGACGGGCAAGCCCGGCAGACATCAACGACAACGCTTCAATCAGCGCTGTGGCTCCGAGCTCGGCCAAGCGGACGGAAAGCGACCCCGCGGTCTCACCGGGCTCAATGGGAGTGCTGACCCGGTGCAGGACGGGACCACTGTCGAGTCCTGCCTCCATTTGCATGATACTGACTCCGGTCTCGGTCTCGCCTTTCAAGATGGCGTGCTGCACCGGAGCTGCCCCTCGAAACCGAGGCAGCAGCGAGGCATGCACATTGATCATCCCTCGGGCCGGCAGGGCCAGGATCTCGGGCCGGAGGATATGACCATACGCAACCACGATTCCAAGCTCAGGCTCCAGACGGCGAAGACTGGCGATAAAAACATCGCCGGTTGGCCGAACCGGCTGCAGCACGGGGAGGCCTTCGGATTGCGCCACAACTTTCACGGGAGGGGGTACGAGCTGGGAACGGGAGCGTCCCTGGGGTTTGTCAGGTTGAGTGACGACACCGGCAACGTCGAAGCGGCTCTGGAGCAGCGCCCGGAGGGATGCCAGGGCAAACTCCGGCGTTCCAAAAAAGACGATACGCATCACTCCGACCGGGCAGACGCTCCGGTGACCTCCTTGGTAAATCCCGCGTCGTCCTTGTGTTCTCGCCGCCACTTGGCGAGCAGCATTTGCCGCCGGACCAGGCTCAGGTGGTCGAGAAACAGGATCCCATCCAGGTGATCGATCTCGTGCTGAATAGCCCGGGCCTTCAGTCCGGTGGCTTCCTTCCGATAGGGCCGTCCTTCGGCATCCAGCGCCTCGACTACCACCCGGTCCGGCCGGGTGACATCCGCGTAAATCTCCGGAATCGACAGGCAGCCCTCTTCGGCGGATGCCCGGCCCTCGGTCTCCACGATGCGGGGATTCACCATGACGAAGCGGTCATCGTCCACGTCGACCACCGCCACTCGGCGGGCGACACCGACCTGATTGGCTGCCAGGCCGATGCCCTTGGCGGCGTCCATGGTCTCGAACATATCGGCAATCAGGCGGCGTACGTCCTCATCTACCGACGGCACGATCTCGCTGTGCTGCCGCAGCACCGGTGAGCCGAGGACGTGAAGTTGCAGCAGGCTCACGCAGCCGGACCTGCCGCAGCCGCGCTGTTGCCCACCCGCACGATGCGTGAGCGCTCCACCACAACGGTTGCGGTGCCACTCTCGACCGTCACCCGCACTTCCTTGAGGCCGTCGGCCTCGATCTCCTTGATCTCTCGAACCCGGCCAATGATCCCTCCGCTGGTCATCACCTCGTCACCCTTCTTGAGCTTGGTCAGCAGCTCGGCGTGGCGCTTTCGGGCCTGCCCCGACGGACGCAGAATCAGGAAGTAGAACACCAGACCGATAGCTGCCATCTGAAGGACGAGGACGGAAAGGCCGCTGCCGGATCCGGTTTGTAACATCAGGTGTTCCTCCCAGCGTAGTAGCGGCTGAGCCACTCGCGGCTCCACCGGTCGAAGGTGCCGTCCAGGATATGGGCTCGCGCCTGTTCACCCAATCGCACCAGGAAGCGAATATTGTGGATCGAGATCAACCGCAGGGCCAGAATGTCCTCCACCACAAACAGGTGCCGCAGATATCCGCGCGGGTAGGTGGTGCAGGTCTCGCAATCGCAGGCAGGATCGAGCGGCTCCACTGATCCCTTGAGAGCCGCGCCCTTCACGTTGAGCCGGCCGGTCTGCAGCCAGGCGGTGCCATGGCGGCCGTTCCGGGTGGCTGCGACGCAATCAAAGAGGTCGATCCCTCGAGCGATTCCCTCCAGCAGATCCGGCGGGAAGCCGACGCCCATAAGATAACGGGGTATTCCTACCGGCAGCGCCGGATGAAGCAGCTCCAGCACGTGGTGCAGAACCGGCTTCGGCTCACCTACCGACAGGCCCCCGATTGCCACACCGGTCCACGGACCTCGCTCCAGGGTCCCTTCCAGCGAGCGCAGCCGCAGGTCCTCGTGCACGCCGCCCTGAATGATGGGCCACATTGTCTGCGGGGAGGCGGGGAAGCGGGG
>DATFQK010000024.1:0-2156 GCA_035264345.1 Gemmatimonadales bacterium
CGGCGACAGTCTCCTGGTCACCGCCATGCTGCACAATCCGACGTCCCGAGAGCACCATGGTGTAAAAGTCCGCGTGCGGCTGGGGCTGACCCCGTCCACGTCATGGCTCCGGCCGGTCGGGATCCGCCCAGTGTATCTGGACGTGATGCCACCGGCGGGCCGGCACGCCTTCGACTTGCCGCCGGGCCGCTCCACCCGGAGCTGGGAAGGCCGACCGGCGGTCGCCGCACGGCTGCTGGCCGCAGGAAGCCACCTGCATGAATACGGCACCGCCCTCAAGCTCCAGGACATCTCCTCCGGAAAGCTGCTCTGGGAAGCCCGGCCGAAACTCGACGACAAGGGCGAGGTCGTCGGCATGCCCATCCATTACTTCCTGCCGCTGGGCGTGCGGCTGACTCCCGATCATGTGTACCGCATCACCGCCGAGTATGACAATCCGACGGGGAAGGTGCTGGAAGGGGGAGGCATGGGAGCTATTGGCGGAATCGTGCTGCCCGACGACGGCAACGCATGGCCCGCAGTCGCGCGCGGAGATTCCGTCTACCTGCACGACGTGCGGACGCATGGTAACACCACTGCTATGATGAATGGTTCCGGCCACCACCACTCGGCGGAACACCGTCACTGACGGGATCGGAAGTCAGTAGGTCCAGGTGATCGCCAACGTGGTCCCGTAATCGTTCTTCGGAGCTCCCTCCACCGGCGGTTTGCTGTCGTAGGTATCGAACAGCGTCCCGGTCAGCATGAAGTCCTTCAATAATTCGTAGGATACACGTAGGTCGTTCTGCAGCCTTACCCGGCCCGGCAAGACGAAGCTGGGGTATGCCTGGCTGGTCAACGAGACATCGAGCTTGGGCTGGTCATAGCGGAACGCGCGGAAGGCGATGCCGAGCAAGCCCTCGACCCCAGTTGTTGTGGAATCGGTGGTGAAGTACCGCTCCCGATTCAGGACCACCCCCCCGCTGGCCAGAAACTCGATGTGGTTGGACTGCGCCAGCATTCGAGTTCCAAAGCCAACCAGCCGTGCCCGTCCCGCCAGATCGAGCTCATCGTTGCGATCATAGCCGACCACGAAACCGGTGCTCCATCGATTGCTCAGGAACAACCGCTCCGTGAGTGCCGTGGACAGGCGGGAGCTTTTGCTCGCGTCATCCCGATCCTCGATGTAGCCCGTGAGATCCAGCGTGGTCTCCGCGCTGGGCGCCCGGTACTGCACTCGGGCTCCGGTCGAGAGCTGAACGGCGCCGTGCGCCTTCTGGAAGGAGAACCCGAGATCGAAATATCCATTGAGCCGGGCCAGGAATTTCCCCTGGATCGGGGTCATGCCCACGATGTCTGTGAGGCGGAGGGTGTCGGCTGCGAGGGCCAGAAGTCCGATCGGGGCCAGTCCCAGAGTCCCGTAGAACTTGTGCCCGGTGATCAGGCGGACTTCCACCACAGTGGACGTGCTGATCCGGTCGACCTTGTCCCACTCGATGTAGATCGTGCCGAGATCGTCGGTCGAGTACTTGAGCAATCCCCGCGACAGCGACTTCACCTCTCCGGTAATCCGGTCTCCATTCCGGATCCAGACCGAATCTTTTTGCGCCTCGGCGGTTCCAGCCCCGAGGAGAAGGAAAAGACCTGCCAACTTGATAGTCATGAGGGTGTGCTGTCACGCTCCCATTACTGGGCACCGGCGGCAACTGGTACAACTGACAGTGTCCATCTGTATGCTGTATCCTTGGACCCATGACATCTGACCGAGTGGACTGGGATGCCATCGTGGTGGGCGCCGGCCATAACGGTCTCACCTGCGCCGCCTACCTGGCCCGGGCCGGCCGTCGGGTGCTGGTGCTGGAGAGCCGGAACCGGATTGGGGGCGCCTGCACCTTAGAGGAAACCTGGCCCGGGTATTGGGTGTCGCCCTGCGCCTACGTATGCGGGCTGCTCCATCCACTGGTGATCGAAGAGCTGGAGCTGGCCCGGCGAGGGCTCGAGTGGCATCCGGCCATGCCCGGCCTCTTCGTCCCCTTCGAGGACGGCAGCAGCGTGCAGCTCTGGGGAGACCATGAACGGCTGGAGGCGGAGATCCGCCGCTTTGCCCCGAAGGATCTTCGGGGGTGGCAGGCCATGTCTGCCCTGAAGGCGCGGGTGCGCGACTCTCTCCGTCCGCC
>DATFQK010000025.1:0-4913 GCA_035264345.1 Gemmatimonadales bacterium
ATGTACCTACCGATCTTCGATATGATGAATGCGGTGCAGTAGGCCGCCAGGCGGGAAAGCGGGGAAGGGGGAAGCGGGAAGTAGTCGGAGGATAGTAGTGAGCGGGACAGGTCTGGGATCTGTCCCGCTTTTCTTCTGCCCCGATTTTCGTTGCCGCTTCCCCGCTTCCCGGCGTCCGCGGCTATTGCACCGCGTTCATCATGTCGAAGATCGGCAGGTACATCGCCACCACCATGCCGCCCACGATGACGCCGAGGACGACGATCATCAGGGGTTCCATGAGCGAGAGCAGGGCGGAGACCGCGACGTCCACCTCTTCGTCGTAAAAGTCGGCGATCTTGGTGAGCATCTCGTCCAGACCGCCGGTCTGCTCGCCCACGGCGATCATCGAGATCACCATGGGCGGGAACACCTTGGACTTCTCCAGCGGGGCGGCGATGGTCTCACCCCCGGCGATCGAGTGGCGGGATTCCATGACCGCGTTGTGGATGACCATGTTGCCCGCGGTTTTGGCCGTGATCTCCAGACCATCCAGAATCGAAACACCCGAGGAGATCAGCGTACCCAGTGTCCGGGTGAAGCGCGACACGGCGGACTTCCGGAGGATGTCGCCCAGCACCGGCGCCTTGAGCATCATGCCATCGATCTGGAGCTTGCCGCTCGAGGTGGCGTAGTAGCGGTTGAGGGCGAAGTACAGGCCGACGAAGGCGGCGATGATGGCCCACCAGTACCCAATCAGCAGCTGGGACATGCCGATCACGACCCGAGTCGGCAGCGGCAGCTCCAGGTTTACCGACGCGAACATGCTCTGGAAGGTGGGGATCACGAAGATGAGCAGCACCGCAATGGCGATCACGGCGACGCTCATGATGACCGCCGGGTACACCATGGCGCCCTTCACCTTCCGGATGAGCGCATCGCTCTTTTCCAGGAACGTGGCCAACCGAATCAAGATGGTATCGAGAATACCGCCGGCCTCACCGGCGGCCACCATGTTGACGTAGAGGTCGGAGAAGGCCCGGGGGTGCTTGCGGAACGCGTCGGCCAGGGTGTTGCCGGCCTCGACGTCGTGCACCACCGCCTTGGTCACTTCCTGCAGGGTCTTGTTCTCGGTCTGCGATGCCAGGATGCTGAGCGATTGGACCAGTGGAAGTCCCGCGTTGATCATCGTGGCGAACTGACGGGTGAAGATGACGATGTCGCGGGTCTTGACCTTTCCTTTGCGGAAGCTCCCCAGCGTGATCTTCGTGGGCGCTTCCCGCACGCTCACCAGAATCAGCCGATTCTTCCGAAGGTAGGCGCTGACCTCCTCCTTCGACTTGAGATCCACCTGACCCTTCTGGATCTGGCCGTTCGCGGCATTCCGCGCGGTGTATTCGAACAGTGGCATCAGTCCTCTCCGATTCAGGGGCGCAGGTGGTACACCCTGGGGTTACCGCCGGATACCAGATTTCTGCTGCGAGTGCTGCTGCGGCCGGTCCGAGCTACCCATTGGCTCATCCTCCATGGGCGTCACCCCGATCATCCGCAGGAATTCCTTCGGGTCGCTGGAGACCCGCTCGCACTCTTCCTGAGATACTTCCCGGCTGGTGTAGAGCTGGTACAGCGCGTCATTCATGGTTTGCATGCCGAACTTCTTGCCCGACTGCATGGCAGAGTAGATCTGGTGGATCTTGTCGTCGCGAATGAGCGCCCGGATAGCGGGAGTGGCAACCATGATCTCGGCCGCCATGCAGCGGCCCCGGCCTTTGGCTTTGGGCAGCAGGGTCTGGGTGACGACGCCTTCCAGTACGAAGGCCAGCTGGGCCCTCACCTGGGACTGCTGATTCGACGGAAACACGTCGATGATCCGGTTGATCGACTCGGCCGCGGAGTTCGTGTGCAGGGTGGCGAGCACCAGGTGACCGGTTTCGGCGATGGTCAACGCGGCGGCCACCGTCTCGAGGTCCCGCATCTCTCCCACCAGAATCACATCGGGATCTTCCCGCAGCGCATGCTTGAGCGCGTTGGCGAAGGTCTTGGTATCGGTGCCGATCTCGCGCTGGTTGACGATGCAGGCCTGGTGGCGGTGAATGAACTCGATGGGATCTTCGACCGTGATGATGTGGCCCTTCCGCTCCTTGTTGATCTTGTCGATGATGGCCGCCAACGTCGTCGATTTTCCGGACCCGGTGGGGCCGGTTACCAGAATCAATCCGCGCGGCCGCTCCGACAGCTTGGCAATGACGGCCGGAAGACCTAACTCCTGAAACGTTCGCACATTGAAGGGAATCATGCGGATTACCATGGCCACGCATCCGCGCTGCTTGAACACGTTGCCACGGAACCGCGCGAGGTTCTGGATACCGAACGAGAAGTCCAGCTCGTCGTCGGTTTCGAAGCGCTTCTTCTGGTTCTCGGTCAGAACCGAGTACGCCAGCTGGAGCGTGTCCTTGGGCGTCAGTACATCGGGCACGGAGCTGTCGACGATGTCGCCGTCTACCCGCAGCTTGGGCTTCTCGGCTGCAGTGATGTGCAGGTCGGAGGCATCCTTCTGGAGCATTTCCTCGAGAAGGGCCCGCAGGTTCAGCGTCATTCGGCAGTCTCCTTGACCACTTCCTCCAGGGTAGTAACTCCACGCTCGATCTTCTTCATGCCATCCATGCGCAGCGTCAGCATGCCTTCGGAGACCGCCTGGTCTCGAATTTCGACGACCGAAGCGCCTCGAAGGATCATGCGTCTGAGCTCGGGAGACAGGGCCATGACTTCATAGAGGCCGGCCCGGCCCTTGTAGCCGGTCCCGCTGCAGGTATCGCAGCCGGTGCCCTTCATGAACGTGAGCTTGCGCAAACTTTCAAGATTTGTGCCCAGGGCAGCCAGCTCCGGATCGGTGTATTGGTGCTCCGCCTTGCAGTCCTTGCAGATGCGGCGCACCAAACGCTGCGCGACTACGAGGTTTACTGCGCTGGCGACGTTGAACGCCTCGATACCCATGTCGATCATACGGGTGATGGTGCTGGGCGCGTCGTTGGTGTGCAGCGTGGAGAGCACGAGGTGCCCGGTGAGCGCGGCCTTGATGGCAATGCCGCCGGTCTCCAGGTCTCGGATCTCACCGATCATGATGATGTTGGGATCTTGCCGGAGGAACGCTTTCAGCGCCGCGGCAAAAGTGAGCCCAATCTCAGTGCGCACCAGCACCTGGTTGATGCCCATCAGGTTGTACTCGACCGGGTCTTCCGCCGTCATGATGTTGACTTCCGGGGTGTTGATCCGCGACAGCGCCGAGTAGAGCGTGGTGGTCTTGCCTGATCCGGTCGGGCCGGTGACCAGCACCATGCCGTACGGATTCAGGATGGCCTTCATCAGGTCCTTCTCGGCCTTGATCTCGAACCCGAACTTGGTGAGGTCGAGCGTCAGGTTGCCCTTGTCCAGGATTCGGAGCACGATCTTCTCGCCGAACAGCACCGGCAGGGTCGAGACTCGGAAGTCGATCACCCGGCTGCCCATCTTCAGCTTCAGACGGCCGTCCTGCGGCACCCGCCGCTCCGCGATGTTGAGCTGGGACAGGATCTTCACCCGGGAAGTGAGGGCCGCCTTCATCTTCAGCGGCGGCCGCATGATCTCGAGCAACGCGCCGTCAATTCGGTAGCGGACCCGGATTTCGTGCTCGAAGGGCTCGATGTGGATGTCGCTGGCGCCCCGCCGTACCGCGTCGGTCAGGAGGCCATTGATCAGCTTGACCACCGGCGCGTCGTCGATTTGCGCCTGAGTGGCGGCCTCATCCTCCTCCTGCTCCACCACCTCCACATCCTCGCCGGTCTCCTCCATGTCCTTGAGGATGCTCTGCAGCTGCTGGTCTGAGGCCTCGTAATACTTCTCGATCAGATTGCGCAGCGTGTATTCACCGGCGATGACCGGAAACAGATCGAAGCGAGTGATGAACTTCAGGTCTTCCAGCAGACCCAAGTCGGTGGGATCGGCCATGGCGACGGTGAGGGTGCGGCCTTCCCGCTTCAGCGGGAGGACCACGCTCTTGGTGGCCATGTCGGCGGGTACCAGCTTGATGATCTTGGGATCGACCTCGAACCGCGAGAGGTCGACAGCGGGCATGCGGTACTGGCGGGCGAGCAGTTTGGTGATCTCCAGCTCCTGGACGAGCCCGAGCTTCACCAGCACGTAGCCGAGCCGGTGTTTGGTATTTTTCTGTTCCGTGAGCGCCTGCGCGAGCTGCTCCCGCGTGACCAGGCCTTCACGGAGAAGGATTTCGCCGAGCCGATCACCACCGGCCGCTGCCGTTGCCATGGACTCGCCGTCTTAAGAGGTATGGGTAGACACGGGTAATAATCGGCCGCCGGCAGCGCGAACCTTAGCCGTTCCTTACCGGGCAACGAGTTGACTCTCGAGACGGGCGACGGCCGCGGGCCCGAAGCCGGGCACCCGCTCCAACTCGTCCACCGAGGAAAACCGGCCCTGCCGCTCCCGGTACTGCAGAATGGCTGCCGCCCGGGAAGGACCGATTCCGGGAAGCGCATCTAACTCGCTGATGGTGGCAGTGTTGAGGTTCAGCGGAGAAGCTGGCAGGCGCAAAACGGGCGAGGGAGCGGCAGTGGCAGATGACGGGGGACTGGGGGGCCCTGCCGCCCCGCTGAAGGCCACGTGAGGGCTCAGGGTCTTGAGCAGTCCGGGGCCGATGCCCGACACCCGATCGAGGCCGGCCAGAGAGCCAAAGGGCCCGTGCGCCTGGCGATCGTCGATGATGACCTTGGCCAGGCGGATGCCCACCTTGGGCAGCCGGGCAAGCTCCCAAGTGGATGCCAAATCCACGTTGATCCGCTCGGTGGGGCCAAGCGGCCTGCCCTGCCGCATGGCGCTATCGCGCTGGGCGCCCGGCGAGGCCGGCGGCAACGCGCCCAGGAGTTGAACCTGACCCGGAG
>DATFQK010000026.1:0-6916 GCA_035264345.1 Gemmatimonadales bacterium
CATGGGAATCGGCGGCGCCGGCATGAGCGCGCTGGCTCTCATCGCCTGCCGCCGGGGTGTGGTGGTGAGCGGTTGCGACGTCGATCCTACCGGCGCAGCCGACCTCGAGGCTCTGGGCGTTCGGATCCACCAGGGACACGACGGAGCTCACCTGGCCGGGGCGCGAGCTGTTGTGGTCACAGCAGCCATTCCCCCATCTCATCCCGAGCTGGAGCATGCCCGCAGGCTGGGGCTCCCCATTGTTCCAAGGAAGGTGGCATTGGCGGAGTTGATCGAAAGTGGCCAGACCGTGGGTATTTCTGGCACTCACGGCAAAACCACCACCACCGTCATGACCACTGAGGCGCTCACCGCCGGTGGCCTGCAGCCCACCGGAATTGCCGGGGGTAGAGTGAGTACCTGGGGAGGTAACGCGCGCATCGCCGGTGACGAGTTGTTCGTGGTCGAGGCGGACGAGTTCGACCAGGCCTTTCTCACTCTTCACCCCACGATCGCAGTCGTAAATAATGTCGAGCCCGACCACCTGGAGTGTTACGGCTCAATGTCAGCGCTGGAAGATGCCTTCGTGGAGTTTGCCGGGCGAGCCAAAGTGGCGGTGGTGAGTGCTGACGATCCAGGCGCGCGAGAGATCGCCTCTCGGCTGAGCACCGAGGTAGTGCTATTCGGGCTGGATGCCGAAGCCGACGTTCGGATCGGAGACATCGTTCAGCAGGCCGACCGCACTGTCGCCTGCATTCGCTGGCGGACCGGCTACTCGATTGCCCTTCAGCTTCAGGTGCCTGGACTGCACAACCTGCGAAACGCCGTGGCTGCGCTGAGCGTGGTGGACGCCCTGGGCGGCGCGCTGGAACCCGCTGCCGAGGCCCTGGGCCGATTCCCCGGCGTTGGCCGACGGTTCGAGCGGCTGGGCGAGTTCGGCGGGGTTGCGGTGGTTGATGATTATGCGCATCACCCCTCGGAGCTTGCCGCCACCTTGTCGGCGGCGCGGCAGGCGTTTCCCGGGCGCAGGCTGGTCGCGGTCTTTCAGCCGCATCTCTATTCCCGCACCGCGGCGCATGGGCAGGCCATGGGTCAGGCACTCGCAGCTGCCGATCTGGTGTTCGTAACCGAGATCTATCCGGCACGCGAGCAGCCCATCGCCGGGGTGAGTGGTCGCCAGGTGGCCGACGCTGCCAACCGGGCTGGAGCCGAGACCCGGTTCGAGCCCACCCGCGCAAAGGTAGGGGAGACCGTGTTTCAGGAGCTCAGGTCCGGTGACGTGGTCCTGACTCTGGGCGCGGGCGACATCACCCGCGTCGCTCCCGAGTTGGTGCGTTGGCTCAGCGCCGCCTGACGCGCGGCTCGCTCGAGCGATTTTCTCTGCAGCGTGGGTTGCAGCTCCTGGGCGGTCTTACTGCCGCGCTGATACTCTGGTACGCCTCGCCCTCGATCTTGCGGAGGCTCGAGTTCTTCCGGATCAGGCGGGTGGAAATTGCCGGAATTCAGTATCTTGCTCCAGCCACGATTCTCGGTGCGCTCGGGCTGGACGCGCGGTCGAGCGTCTTCGACGATTTGCTCGCCGCAGGCAAAGGTCTGAGAGCACTCCCAGGAATTCGCTCGGCGGTGGTCCGGCGGCGGTTGCCGGGAACCCTCGAGGTCGTTGTCGAGGAAGCGATTCCGGTGGCGCTCGCACCTCGCGGCTCCAGTCTAGCCTTGATCGACTCGAGCGGCCGGGTGCTCCCGTTCGATCCCGCTGCAACGGCTCCGGATCTCCCGATTGCCGAGACGGCCGACTCGGCCATCGCACGAGTGCTGGCAACGATCAGGGAACACGATCCTGCGCTGTTCGCCAGGATCGGGGTGGCGCGGCGGGTGCGTGACGATGTAATGCTCGAGTCGGATGGGCGGCAGCTGTGGTTCGGCCCTGCGGTGACGGCGGAGGATATACGAGCGGTGATGGCGGTAGCGCAGGATCTCGCCCGGCAGGGGCGAAATTACCGGGAGCTCGACGGACGGTTCGCGGGGCAGGTCATCGTCCGGTGGGCAGGCGGATGACCACGCCTCCGCAGCGCCTGGTGGCCGCGCTCGACCTCGGCTCGACCAAGGTGGTCGCCGTGATCGCCGAAGTGACCGGCGAAGCCCGAGAGCCCGGGGCCAAGATTCTGGGACTGGGCGTGGAGCGCAGCGGGGGGATTCGCCGGGGAGTGGTTCGCGACATCGAAGAAACAACTCGGGCTATCGAGCGGGCCATGAAGAGCGCCCAGCGCATGGCGGGCGTGGAAGTGGGCTCGATCTACTGCGGTCTGGCCGGTGAGCACGTAGCCGGGCGTACCTCGCATGGCATGGTGTCGGTCACCGGCGATGAGATCCGGACCGGCGATGTCGCCCGGGTCAATGATATGGCGAGCAGCGTCAGCTTCGGCCGAGATCATGAGCTGCTCCACGCGATCCCTCAGGATTACCTGATCGACCAGCAGGGGGGGATCAGCGAACCGATCGGGATGACGGGCTCTCGGCTGGAAGCCGAGGTCTACTTGGTTACCGTGCTCTCCAGCGTGCTGCTGAATCTTCGAAAGTGCGTGGAACGCGCGGGCTATCAGGTCGCGGAATTCGTGCTCGAGCCGCTGGCTGCTTCTCTCGCCGTGCTCACAACCGACGAGATCGAGCTCGGCTGCGCCATCGTGGAGTTGGGTGGGGGGTCTACCAACGTGTCGATCTTCCACAGCGGCAAGATCCGCCACACCGGCTCACTGCCCTGTGCTGGCGGGCACGTCACCGCGGACATCGTGCATGGCCTGCAGGTTACCCAGCACGATGCCGAGCGATTGAAAGAGCGCTACGGAGCGGCCTTCGAGCCACTGGTGCCGGAAAGCGACATCTTCGAGCTGCCCAGCACACCGGGCCAGGGGGCCCGCAACGCGCAGCGGAGGATCCTCGCTCACATCATGCACATGCGGCTGCAGGAAGTGCTGGAGTATGCGCTCGACGAGATCACCCGGGCAGGCTATCATCAGCGCTTACCCGCAGGAGTGATCATAACTGGTGGTGGGGCGCTCGCCCCCGGCATCGTGGAGCTCGCCCGTGAGGTTTTCGCGATGCCGGCACGTTGTGGCGTGCCGGGCCAACGCTTGCGTGGTCTGGCGGACAGCGTCGAATCACCCCGGATGGCGGTACCGGCAGGTCTGGTGCTCTATGGCGCCAGGCAGGTTGCTGTTAGTGGTGGGTTGGGAGCGGGGGGGCGGAAGTCACCGGCCGTGGAGAAAGTGCTGGCTCCAGTGAGACGGTGGCTCCAAGACTTCTTCTGAGTCGGGCCGAGGGGACATGACTATGATCTTTGAGCTGGAGGAGGGCGCGGCCCAGACCGCGCGGATGAAGGTGGTGGGCGTTGGCGGCGGCGGGGGAAATGCCGTCAACCGCATGATCGAGGACCAGCTGGGCGGAGTCGAGTTCATCTCGGTGAACACCGATTCGCAGGCGCTCGCGATGTCCAAATCCGATATCAAAATTCAAATTGGGCGTAAACTGACCCGCGGGCTGGGGGCAGGCGCTCGTCCCGAGATCGGCCGCCAGGCCATCGAGGAGAACCGGGACGAGGTGCTCCATGCGGTGCAGGGCGCAGACATGGTCTTCGTGACCTGCGGCATGGGGGGTGGCACCGGCACCGGTGCCGCTCCGGTGGTGGCCCAGATGGCGCGCGAGGCCGGGGCGCTCACGGTCGGAATAGTCACCAAGCCCTTCCTCTTCGAGGGCCGCCGCCGGATGAAGCAGGCGGAGGGTGGCATCTCCGAAATGCGCAACAACGTCGACACGATGATCGTGGTGCCGAACGAGCGGTTGCTCGCGGTGGTGGGCAAGGGCATTCCCTTCCAGGAAGCCCTGAAGAAGGCCGACGAGGTGCTGCTCCACGCCACCCAAGGCATCGCCAGCCTGATCACCTCAACCGGCATCATCAACGTCGATTTTGCCGACGTTCGCACGGTCATGCAGAACGGCGGTGCCGCGCTCATGGGCACCGGAATCGGCCGGGGAGAGAACCGCGCTCTCGAGGCAGCCCAGCAGGCCATCTCCAGTCCGCTGCTGGACAACATCTCGATCGCCGGCGCCCTGGGCGTTCTCATCAACATTATCGGGGGCGACGATCTCACCCTGGGCGAGACCACGCAGATCAACGACATCATTCACGATGCCGTGGGCGACGACGCCGAGATCATCTTCGGCGCGGG
Organism: Gemmatimonadales bacterium; assembly: GCA_035264345.1. GTDB lineage: Bacteria > Gemmatimonadota > Gemmatimonadetes > Gemmatimonadales > GWC2-71-9 > CAVVWJ01. The sequence goes on from DATFQK010000026.1 coordinate 4,203, forward strand.
CAACGATCCGGCCATGCATGGGGAGGTTCGGGTCACCGTCATCGCCACGGGATTTGATCGGCCAGTCACTGCGGAACAGCCCACCGGTCGCGTCTCCGGGGCCGCGGGGGTGATCAACTTCCCGGCGCACCGGCAGCGGCCGTCGACCCCTTCGCAGCCGGCCACGCCGGTCATTACCCGGGTGCAACCGCGGATCCATCAGGCGCCGCCTACGGCCACGCCCACCGATGTGCCCGAGATGGAGATCCCAACCTTCATTCGCAGGCAGATGGACTGATGCGGAAGTTGGGTCTCTTGCTGGCGGCAATGGTGTTGGGGGCGTCCGTGTTCTTCGGGCTCAGCGGGCGCTGGCCCTGGCACCGGCTGAGCTCGCCGGTGGTGCCCCCGACTGCATTACCCCCGCCGCCTCTCCCCTACACCGAGACTCAAGACACTCTGCACGGCGGGGAAACTCTTTCCGATCTTTTCGCCCGGCACAACATCACCTTCGACTTCCAGCGGCTAAATCGCGGGTTGCTGCTGAATCCCCGGAGGGTGCGGGCCGGTCTCGTCTTCAACTTTCGGCAGCCGCTGGGCGACTCGGCCCCCAATCACATCTCGGTACGGACCTCACCCGAGCAGCGAGTTGTATTCACCCGGATTTCCAACGGCTGGGATGCCAACGCTGAGCCCATTCGCTGGCAGACCGAGGAAACCCGGATTGAGGGGGTCATTAACAACTCACTCTATGAAGCACTGGATGCCGGCGTCGCCGACGAGCAGCTCGACAGCGGCAACCGCCAGCGGCTGGCCTGGGATCTGGCCGACGTATACGCCTGGCAGGTGGACTTCACCCGTGACATTCAGCCCGGCGACAGCTTTCGGGTGGTCTTTGAGCGCCGCGTCTCCCAGGATGGTGAGGTCCGGGTAGGAAACGTTCTGGCGAGCGACCTGACAATGTCCGGAAAACGGCTCAGCGCCTTCCGTTTCGGCGGCGTCTCCGGTGGAAGCCCGCTCTACTATGACGCGACCGGAGGCTCCCTCCGGCGGGCATTCCTCCGGGCACCGGTACAGTTCCGGAGGATCTCCTCCAACTTCGCCCGCCGCCGCTATCATCCTGTGCTCGGCTTGAGCCGGCGACACGAAGGCACTGACTATGCGGCAACGCCCGGCACGCCGGTCATGGCGGCGGGAGACGGGATGGTCCTGCGGGCGGGCCGGTCCGGAGGGTACGGTAATCTGATCGAGCTGCGACATGTGAACGGGATCACGACCCGATACGGTCATCTGCGCGGCTTTGCCCGGGGTATTCGGCAAGGGGTACGTGTGGTGCAAGGTCAGACAATCGGCTATGTCGGATCTACCGGTCTCGCCACCGGCCCGCATCTGCATTACGAGTTTCGGGAAAACGGGATCGCTCGGGACTCTCGCCGGGTAACCCTGGGCACCGGCTCTCCGGTTCCCTCCCAGAAGCGGGCCGACTTCGAGCGGGAACGTGACCGGCTGCTCCTGCTGCTCAATCAGCCAGGAGACTCCACCTCGCGCCCTTCTGCCATCGCCCGCCAAGTCAGTGAAACCTCGGAGCGGTGGTTGCCGTAGCCCAGTCTTAGTGCATTCCCCCAGTATCCAAATCCCATCATATGGCCGCATCGGGTGCTGACCGTTCTTCTGGTCGCCACAGTCGCCCTCGGGCTCTCTGGTTTCACTTACCTCCGGCTGGAGAGACTGGGACGCCGCTCCTGGATCCCACTCCTTCTCCGAGCGATCGGCTATACCGCTCTGGGGGTGCTGGTGGTCAACCTCACCTGTGCCGTTCGAGCGCCTGCCCGCCGACCGCTGGTGCTCTTGGATGCCTCATTGAGCCTGAGCGCCCCGGGTGGCCGCTGGGGTGAGGCGCGGGACTCCGCTGCGCGGTGGGGCGAGATTCGGGATTTCGGCGACGAACGGGCGGGCTCCGACTCCTTGCCCATCCGGGGGCGCTCCCTACTCGCGCCATCGCTCCTGGCGGCGTCCGCCTCGGACCGTCCCATCATCGTGGTCAGCGACGGCGAGATCGAGGATGTGCCGGAAATACCGCCCGACATCCTCGCTCGCAGTGGGGTTCGGCTGTTCACTCGAGACCGGCAGCCCGACTGGGCGATCACTCGCGTCACCGGTGCTCGCCGGGTGACGGCGGGTGACTCCATCAGGTTGGAGGCGGTGATTCAGCCGCCGCCCGGTCAAAAAAGGGATACGGCGACAATCCAGGTCTCCACCGAAGGAAGCGGAATTGCTCGTCGAAGTGTCCGGCTCCGGGGAGGAGATCCTGCTCGAATCGTGATCCCCACCACCCGATTGAGACCGGGGGACCACGTCCTGCAGGTGACGCTCTCCGGCAACCGTGATCCGGAGCCGCGCACCGACACCCGGCTTCACATGATCACGGTGGCCGCTACGCCTGGTGTCGTTCTGCTCGCCGGAGCGGCAGACTGGGACAGCCGCTTCCTTTACCGGACTATTCGCGAGGTCAGCCAGCTGCCCGTGCGAGGATTCGTCAGGCTGGAGGGAAACCGGTGGCGGTCAATGTCCGACCTGCGCTCCGTTTCGTTAGATCAGGTGCGGCGTGCCGCTCGGGGCGCCGATCTTCTGATTCTCAAGGGTCCGGTTGGCGACGCGGCCAACGGAACCCGGGCTCGGGGGGTGTGGACCTGGATCAGCGGGGAGAGCGGCCCGGCGCAACCGGGAGACTGGTATCT
>DATFQK010000027.1:0-2484 GCA_035264345.1 Gemmatimonadales bacterium
ATGGGGGGCGCATTTGATGGCGAGTGACTTGGTAAAGGCGATCAGCGCTCCCTTGGTGGCCGCATAATCCGAGTGGTAGGCCTCCCCGCGTTGCCCCGCAGTACTGGACACGATGATGACTCTACCACCCGGCCGCATGAGGGCCAACGCGGCCCGGGTGGAGAGGAAGACGGAGTCCAGGTTGGCCGCCAGGGTCTGCCGCCACCGGGCGAGCGCCATGTCTTTGAGAGTCACCTCCTCCGGAGGCCAGACTCCGGCATTGGCCACAAAGATGTCCAGTCCGCCGAACTCGCGTCTGACGCCCGCCATCAACCGGTCGGCGACTTCGGGGTCGGCCAGGTCGCCCCCGCCGACGAAACTCCGCCGACCGAGGCTCCTCACCTCGCGGGCGGCAGCCTCCGCCTCATCGGCCCGGGTGTGAAAGGTGAGCGCCACGTCGGCTCCGGCGCGAGCCAGCAGCAGGGCAGCCGCCCGCCCGATGCCTCGACTGCCGCCGGTGACCAGAGCGGTCTGTCCGGTGAGATCAATCATGATCCCAGAAGCTCGCGTTCCACCGCTTCGACGATGAGGTGCTCCAGCGCCATGTGAATCAGCTGGATGACGCTGGTGTTATCGGAAGGCACGATGATTGCCTCGTCTACCTGGCCCGCCAAGGCCCCGCCACCCTTTCCCAGGAATGCGACACTGGGGACCCTCCCCTCTCGGGCCGCCCGGGCCGCGGCAATCAAATTGGGGCTTTGCCCGCTAGTACTGTGCAGGATCAGGAGGTCGCCAGGGCCGCAGACCGCCTCTATCTGTCGGGCAAAGATCTGCTCGAACCCGAGATCATTTCCCGCCGCGGTCAGGATGGAGGTGTCGGTGGAGAGCGCTACGGCCGCCAGGGCGCGGCGCCCCTCGACGTAGCGCACCACGTACTCCGCCGCCAGGTGCTGTGCATCGGCCGCGCTGCCGCCGTTGCCACAGAAGTACAGGGTTCCACCGTTTCGAAGAACTGCTGAATAATGATTGGCTACCTGAGCCACCTGGCCGCTGAGGCTTTGGGCGGCCACCGCTGCCTGAGCCAGAGTATCCAGACCATGCTCGATCCGGCTCCGGCCATTCACCGGCCGCCCTCCAGAAATTCTTTGATCCGGCGCATCCAGCTCTGCCGAATCCTGAGCGGCGGTACTGGAGCGAGTGGCCGGTCGGCCAGGATTGCGCCTGGGTTCAGACTCGCGAGCAGCTCGACCTGCTCGGCCCCATCCTGCGCCTGGAGAAAATTGGCGCCGGTCGCGACGGTCCGCTCATCCCCATGGTTGTCGCCGGCCAGAATATCACCCAGTCCCTCAGCGACGAGCAGGCGCGCCCGCTGGCCCCGGGCCTGAGGAGTCAGCAGGGTGGTGGCATCTACCTGCATCTTGGCCCCCAGCGATTTCCAGTGCCGCACGGCCGGAACGGAGCAGGCGCTGTATCGCTCGGGGTGCGCCAGAACCGGGATCAGGCCCTGGTCGAGGACCTGAGTAAGAGCTGTGGTGATGAGGTCGGCGGCAACCAGGCGGGGAAACTCGACCAATATGTACCCACTCCCACCAATCGTCACATTCCGGGCCAGCGCCACCTCACGAGGAAGGGGACGATCCAGCATCACCTCGGCGCCCCGGTGCAGGCGCGGAGTGGATGGGGCTTGCAGCCGGAGAGCCTCGTACGCTTTCTCATGCGCTGGAGGGGGACCGGCTTCGGCTCGTCCAGCCTGAAGGTGCGGGGTGAGACACACGTCCGTGACACCCTGTGCCGCCATGGCGCCAAGCACCTTGATCGACTGCTCGACGGAGCGGGAGCCGTCATCCACTGCAGGGAGGAGATGAGAATGGAGATCGATCACGCCTTCGACCGCCAGGATCTCAGGACGGAGATCGCGAACTCTTGGAGCTGCTCCGGGGCTGTCTGCGCCTGAGCCAGAAGAGCCAGAGTAATCAACGCATCGGCGGCAAGCAGGTCGAGTGCAACCGAGCGATCGCCCGGATGATCGAGCACGCGGGAAAGCGCCGAGTCGGCTGCTGCAGCCAGTTGATTGGGCAGCGCTTCTCTAACGGTGGTTGACAGATACTGGCGTACGCGGATCCGAAGAGCTGGGGGAGCCGCAGCGGTATGCTGGTCCACCCAGTCGGAGTCCACGCTCAGACGCCGCGAGGTTCCGCAACATGACCATCGGCAAGCCAGCCGGCCACCAGCTCGGGTGTGGCAGCGCGCGCCGCCGAGAGCCGGGCAGGATCGCCGGCGCCGGCGGAGGCGAAGTGCGGCCGGCCTCCTCCTTTGCCACCGCTCAGGGCCGCAATCCGGTTTACCAGATCGCCGGCCTTGCGTCCGGCCCGTACTAGATCATCGGTCAACGTGACGTGAATCGAGCCACGGCCGGCGGAGCTGAACAGGACCAGCACCCCCTTGGAGCGCCCCTCACGGAACGTATCTGCCATGCGGCCTAGCTCGGCCCGATCTTCCGAGCTG
>DATFQK010000028.1:0-3394 GCA_035264345.1 Gemmatimonadales bacterium
GCAACGGGCCCGGCTGGATGAGCTATTGGGACCAGCACGTTCGCGGGACGGGGAGAGCCCAGCGTTGAGCAGCGGCCCCTTTCTCCTGCTGGAGGATCTGAGCAAGCGGTTCGGAGCCACCGTAGCGGTGGACCACGTGTCGCTGGCCCTCGAACGGGGTGAGATCCTGGCGCTGCTGGGCCCCAGCGGCAGCGGCAAGACCACCACCTTGCGATTGCTGGCGGGCTTCGAGGTTCCTGACTCGGGGCGGGTACTGGTAGAGCAGGATGACGTCACCGCCGTGGCTCCCGTGGCGCGGAGGTTCGGTATGGTCTTCCAGCATTACGCCCTGTTTCCTCATCTCGACGTCGGTCAGAACGTGGCCTTCGGCCTCGAGTCGCTGGGCGTAAGGGGTGAAGAGCTCGGCCAGCGCGTTTCTCGCGCACTAGCGCTGGTGGATCTGGCCGGTTTCGAGCGCCGCCGGATCGGTCAACTCTCCGGCGGACAGCAACAGCGGGTCGCGCTGGCGCGAGCGCTCGCACCCGAGCCCCGGGTTCTGTTGCTGGATGAGCCGCTCTCCAACCTGGATCCGGCGCTGCGGGAACGAACCCGGCGGGAAATCCGCGACCTGATCAGACGCGTGGGCATCACCTCCGTCTTCGTCACCCACGAGCAGGAGGAGGCCTTCGATCTGGGCGACCGGGTGGCCGTGCTCCGGGGCGGACGGCTGGAGCAGGTCGGCACGCCGGAGGACTTGTATGCCGCGCCCGCCAGTGAGTTCGTGGCCGAGTTTGTCGGCCGCTCGAGCAGTATTCCCGTCACCGTGCTGGGCCTCGGCGATCGCGGTCTTCGGGTGGAAGTCGAGGGAGTGGAGTGGCAGCTCACCGACGGCGCATCGAGCTCCGTGCCCGCGGGACCGGGGCTGATGGTGATGCGGCCGGAGGCACTGCGGCTCTTGCCGCCTGCCCCCGCTAGCATCAACGGTGTTATTACCCAGCGCCGGTTCACCGGATCCGCCAGCCTCTACACCGTCCTCACCGATGGAGGGGCATCGCTGGAGGTCAGCGGCCCGCCCCGGGCCGTCTCTCCGGGCGAGCGAACCGGGATTTTGCCGAGCCGGCGCGCCGGCGGTGGCATCCATCTCTTTCCGGCCCGGGGGAAATGAAGCGCGACCGCCGCTCTAGTATCGCCGCCGGCGTGCTGCTGCTGTTCCTGGCTTGGCTGGTGGTGTATCCACTGCTGCTGGTGCTGATCGAAGGGTTTCGCGGCCCCAACGGATGGACCCTCGAGTTTGTCCGGCAGTTCTTTCGGCGGCGCAACGAGGCGCAGGCCCTGTGGGGCAGTCTGTGGATTTCGGTGGCTACCGTCATTCTCGCCGGCGGCATCGGGGTGCCGCTCGCCTTTCTGCTCTGGCGCTATGACTTTCCCGGCAGGAGAACGCTGGGGGGTCTGGTCGCGCTGCCGGCGGTGCTGCCACCTCTGGTCGGCGTGATCGCCTTTCTCTTCCTCTACGGTGAAAGCGGTTTCACCTCGCTTCTGGTCCAGTGGCTCTTCGGACTTGAAGAGCCTCCTTGGCGGCTCCAGGGTGCCGCCGCGATTCTCCTGGTCCACGCCTATTCGATGTACGTCTACTTCTATCTGTTCACCCGCGCCGGCCTGTCGTCGCTCGATGCCTCAGTGTTCGAGGCGGCGGCCAGCCTCGGCGCCGGCCGGGGGCGCACGTTGCGCCGAGTGGTGCTGCCGTTGCTCTACCCCTCGCTGGGGGGAGGTGCGCTGCTCACCTTCATGACCGCGCTGGCTTCATTCAGCGCGCCCTACATCTTTGGCGGCGGCTTTCGGGTCATGCCGACCCAGATCGTGGCCACCCGGCTGAACGGCGACGACCAGCTGGCAATGATCGAAACTGCGTCACTCACTGTGCTCGCCCTGCTGGCACTCTGGCTGCTTCGGGGAGCTCGCGTCGCCAACGAGCAGACCGGTGGCCGTAAGGGCGTCCCTCCGGCACTGGTGCCGATCAGGAGCCGGGCGGCCCGGCTGCTGGTGGCCGTGATCGGATGGGGGCTGGCCCTGGTGCTCTTGCTGCCCCATCTCACTCTGCTGCTGGTGTCGTTCGTGCCTGCCGGCACCTGGACTACGGAACCTTTTCCTCCAGCCTACACCTGGCGCAACTATCTCACTCTGGTCCAGGATCCGGTTCGCGCCCGTCCGCTGCTGAATAGCCTGTGGCTGGCCACAGCCGCCACCGGCGTAGCCGTCGCCATCGCGCTGGTCGCCGGGATCCTGTCAGTCCGGCGCCGGGTTCGAAGTGGCGGGGTAATCCAGGGTCTGCTGACGTTGCCCTGGGCCGTGCCCGGCACCGTCTTCGCCATTGCGCTGGCCACCGCCTTCAGTGTTCACGCCCCGCTGGCCGGCCGATTCATTCTGGTCGGCACCCTTTGGATCCTTCCGCTCGCGTATCTCGTCCGGAATTTGCCCCTTACCGGCCGGGCGGTGCTGGCCGGCCTTCGCGGGCTCGATCCCTCGCTGGATGAGGCCGCGGCCACTCTGGGCGCCGGGTGGTGGCGTGCCCTCAGGAGAGTGACCTTACCGCTGCTTCGCCCGGCTCTGGTGGCGGGTGCGAGCCTGGCCTTTGTCACTGCTTTCGGCGACTTCGTGACCTCGATCATGCTGTACACCTACGACACCAGGCCGATTTCGCTGGAGATTTTGTCCAGCCTGCGACAGTCCGATGTGGGAGTGGCGGCCGCCTATGGAGTGGTGTTGATGGCGGTGAGTTCGTTGGTCTTTGCGGTGGGCGCGGAGCAGGGAAGCACCGGATGAATCAATTCCGGCGGCTTGCGGTACTGATCGCGGTCAACTTCGTGGACATGATCGGATTCATGATCGTGCTCCCCTTGCTCCCGTTCTACGCCCTGAAGCTGCACGCAACACCGGAGACCATCGGCCGGCTTATCGCCTCGTTCTCCATTGCCCAGCTGTTGGCCGCCCCTCTCTGGGGCCGGATGTCCGACCGGTACGGCCGGAGGCCCGCTCTGCTGATCGGCTTGAGCGCGTCGGCCATCGCCTATGTGGTCTTCGGATTCGCCAGCACTGTCTGGCTCCTCTTTCTCTCTCGCCTGGTTCAAGGCGCCGGTGGTGGCACCACCGGCGTAGCCCAGGCCTATGTCGCGGATACCGTCGAGCCGGCCGACCGGGCTCGCGCACTGGGCTGGCTCTCGGCGGCGACCTCTGCCGGTGTGATGGTGGGACCCGCCATCGGCTCGTTCGCCGCTCACCTGGGGCAGGCCGCGCCGGGGCTGGTGGCGGCGTCACTCTGTCTCATCAACGTCTTCTTCGCCTGGAGATGGTTACCCGAGTCGCATAAGGAGCCGGCCCTGAAGAGCGCCCAACCCCGGCGGCCTCCATGGCATCCGGC
>DATFQK010000029.1:0-2748 GCA_035264345.1 Gemmatimonadales bacterium
CGAGCCCGAAGCGCTCCATCCCGATGAGGATCAGGACCGGCTCGGCGGATCGGTATTGCACACCGCGCCATTGGGAACGCGGGGGGAATGGGCTTCGGCGCTGGTGTACGGCGCCAATCAGCGGCGGCCGCACGAGGGGCCCGCGGGCGATTGGCAGCACAGCGTGATTCTGGAATCGAACCTTCAGCTCGACGCGGCCAACACCGTCTTCGGCCGGGTGGAATACGTGCGGAAGGCGGGCGACGACTTGGCGCTGCCCGCTCCGCTAACGGAACAGGAATTCGATGTGGGCGCGCTGTCTTTCGGATACGTGCGCGAGTTGGCCAGATTTGGAGGCGCCACCGCGGGCATCGGCGCCCGCGGTGCGATCAACTTCGTGCCGGAAGATCTGAAGGGCGAGTACGGCAGCCGGACACCGTTGGGACTGGCAGTATTCGTTCGGGTCCGCCCGGCGCTGCTCGAGGGTGTCGGGCCGCATACCATGGACCCTCACATGCATCACTGATGAAGGACACGTCGCTCAACCGGCTGGCCTTCACCGCCACGGTCCATTGTCTGACCGGCTGCGCCATGGCGAGGTCAGGGGCATAGCTCCGAGCGCCGCATTTCCGGTGAATCGCTGGCTGGTTTCGCAGGGGCGGGAACATGCCGTGCTACATCATTACCATGGCCATGGGACCCACTGAGACGATGACGACAAACCCCGCCGTTCTGGAACGGGGACTCGACACCTCGAACGGTTTGGATTTCGTGCAGGAGCGTCTCGCACTGGTGAGCAAGACGCTCTTTCTCGTGTCTTTCGCATTCTACCTCTTCCTCCTGGCCAGCATGGTGCTGGTCGGCGGCGCCCCGTTCCTCGCGGTGGTCGAGGGGCCGGTCGCGATGGGCCACCTCGCCGCCAGCTCGACCATGGCCCTGCTCTGGCTGCTGGCCACTCACGCCAGGCTCTCGCGGCGGGGCCTGGGAGCGCTCGATGGCATCGGCTTTGTCGTGGCTCCGGGTTTCCTGTCTATCATGACGGTCAATGACGAGGGGCAGATCCTCCAGGTGCTGCTGGCTCTCACCGTCACCGTCATGATCCGGGCGATCCTGGTGCCGTCTCGTCCCGGGCGAACCATGCTGCTCACGGCCGCGGCTTTCCTGCCCACCGTGATCGTCTGCATCGCGCGGCATCACCCCACGGCGCTCCTGCCCGGGTTTACCCCGAGCTATCAGAAGCAGTACATGACCCTCAATACGGTTCTCTGGAGCGTTCTCGGGATTACGCTCGCCACTATCACTTCCCGGGTTACCTACGGACTTCGGCGGCAGGTGGCCGAAGCCAACGAGCTGGGCCAGTACGTGCTGGAGGAGAAGATCGGGGGCGGCGGAATGGGCGAGGTCTGGCGGGCCCGCCATCGCTTACTGATCCGGCCGGCGGCGATCAAGCTCATCCGCCCCCAGATGTCCGGCGATCCCGAGCTGCTCCTCCGGCGCTTCGAGCGGGAGGCACGGGCCACCGCCGCGCTCAGATCCCCGCACACAGTGCAGCTCTACGACTTCGGCGCCACCGAGGACGGCAGATTGTACTACGTGATGGAGCTGCTCGACGGACTGGATCTCGATACCCTGGTCCGACAGTATGGGCCGCTTCCGGCGGAGCGGGTCGTTCACATCCTGCGCCAGGTCTGCTCCTCGCTTCAGGACGCGCACGTCAACGGGCTGGTGCATCGGGACATCAAGCCGGCCAATGTCGTGGTCAGCCGGGCGGGAACCACTTTTGATTTCGCCAAGGTGCTCGACTTCGGCCTGGTCAAGCTCGATAGCGCGGGGAGCGACGGGGACGAAGCCGTGAAGCTCACCAACGAGGGCAGCGCCAGCGGTACCCCGGCGTTCATGGCGCCGGAGGTGGTGCTCGGCGTTGCGGACACCGATCACCGGGTCGATCTGTATGCACTAGGGTGCGTCGCCTACTGGCTGCTCACGGGCAAGCTGGTTTTCGCGGGAAAAAGCGTCGTGGAGGTGATGTTCCATCATGCGCACACCCCGCCGGTGAGGCCCACGACAAGATCAGAGCTGACCATTCCCGCTTCACTCGAGGCCCTCGTCATGGAGTGCCTGGAGAAGGACCCGGCAAGACGGCCGGCCAGCGCGGAGGCGGTGAGTGCCCGGCTCGAGGCCGTAGCCCTGGAATGGCCCTGGACCGCCGAGCGGGCGGAGCGCTGGTGGGAAATGCACCGGCCGATCCCGGCGGATGCGCGGCGGTTGGCGGAAGTACTGCTGTCCCAGGAGGGGCGGGAGCTCAGGATCGGGCCACGGGTAAAGCCAAGGGGGTGAAGGTACTCATTGATGACTTGGTGCGACGGCGAGTGTCTCCTTCGGACGCCGACGATCACCCTCTCTCGATCAGTCTTGACAGGTGCAGCCTCTCACCATAGCGTAGCCGCGTTATTCACCGATCAAGGGCACACCCGGCGAAAGCCGGGGTCGCAAAGCCACGGGTCCTCGTCCTCTGCGCTGCCGTCGTGGCGGTGCCGCGAAGCCCAATACCGCCGAGCTGCGTAAAGGCCAAGCTCGGCGGTGCTTTTTGGAACCCCCGAGCGGACGCTGCAGGTGCCATAGTGCCATAACCACACCACCAAGAGCCAACCATGCCGCTAACCGCCGAGTCGGCTATCTGGGCCGGCAATACCCGAGTCCTGGGTGGCATTGCGGTGATCGAAACGCCCCTCATCACCCGCGCAATGGACTATGCCCGCCTCCATTCCG
>DATFQK010000030.1:0-2979 GCA_035264345.1 Gemmatimonadales bacterium
CTGTCGGCCCTGGCGTCGAGGGATGGTGGAAGGTCGCGCGTCCCACTCGAGGTCTACCGAGACCGAATCGCCGGGCCCGAGCGGCTGGGGCAGAGCGAACCGCACGATCGTGCTGTCGGGCCTAAAGGGATAGATCGGCTCGACCTGGGTCCCGCCGATGCGCACGTTGCGCACGTGATTGAAGGCGAAGTTCGGCTCCTGAAGATCATTGAACCGGCGGCGTCCTTCGGCCGAATCTGCGTCGGACCAGCGGGAGCCGGGCCGGAAGGCGTTGAGATGGAGATGGAGCGAGAATGAGCTCAGTGTATCGGGCGACCGGTTGATATAGCGGATCTTCTCGGTCCCACTCAGCACCCCGCGCGGCTCGTCGAGGTGGGCCGAGATCTCGTAGGCAACCTGCTGCTGCCAGTAAGGGTTTGGGTCTGAGGCTGGGGCGGCGGATTGCTGGGGCAGAAACAGGAACGCTGCGAGAATCACCGAGGGCTCGAGGTCAAGTGGTCTGGGGCACCCCTGCGGGGAATGGTTCGCAACATAAATCTCGACCGGGGATTTAGCACCACAGTGCGCGGCGATGGTGGAGACGCGGAGGCCCTTTGGAGCTACGCTGCATCGCTCTTGCAACCCGGCGTTCGGGAATCCATGGCTGACACGTATCTGTCGTTGCGAGTCCATCTGGTCTGGGCCACCAAGAACCGGAGGCCCTGGCTGGACCCGGAATGGAGATCTCGGCTATTCGCCTCTGTGGCCGCGGTTGTGGCGCGCCGGGGCGGCGAGCTACTCTGTGCCGGCGGCACCCGGGATCACATTCATCTGTACCTCGAGCCTCCCAGCACCCTGGCCCTCTCAGACTTGGTGGCCAGTATTAAAACCACCACTTCCAAGTGGATCCATGAAACATTTGCCCACCGACAAGATTTCCGTTGGCAACACGGATATGGGGCATTCAGCGTCACGCCATTCGAAGACAGCTACATTCGCGACTACATCCGCAACCAGGAGATCCATCACCGGGAAGAACGGTTTGCCAACGAATACACCTCCCTGCTGCAACGTCATGGCGTCACCTTCGATCCGGCGCACGTGACGGATTAACCTGGTCGGTCGGCATCACGGTTGGCCACGGGTGGGGGCACCCATGAGGGTGGCCCTCCCGGGTGTCAGCGGTCCTCCGGACCGGAGGTAATGTGGGGGTCCGGGTTCCGGCGCGGTCCGCATGTAAACCTGGAGACGGAATCCGAGGGTGCGGTTCGCATGTAACGTGGGATGAGGGGTCGGAATGCGGTCCGGAGGACCGCCGATACACAAGAGGGCCACCCTCGTGGGTGGCCCTTGCACGCGATCCCAATGCACAACGCGGGGGCACCATCAACGCGATAACAAGTGCCGCCGCAGCTTGGTCATCCGCCGCCGGAGCGATCCGTCGAGCACCCGCTCGCCCACGCGCACGATGGCGCCGCCAAGGATTTCGGGGTCTACCGAGAAGGCGGGTATCACCTGTTTGCCCAGCTGGCGGCTCAGCGCCTCCTGGATGTTGCGCTTGAGCTTCTCATCGGGAGTCCGGGCCAGCGTCACGCCCGCCCGTACCCGGTCCAGCTTCTGGTCCAGCAGATTCATGTACTCGGTGGCCACCGGGCGCAGAATCTGCTGGCGGCCCCGCCGCACCAGCGCCTGCAGGAACAGCACAAACTCCCGCGGCGTGTCTCGCAGGGCTCCGCCCAGGAGCTGCGCCTTCTCCGCCTTGGGAATTCGGGGCGACATCAGGATGGCCTCGACTCGAGGGGTCTGCTCCACCGCCGCCGCCACCGCATCCAGCAGGTCGGCGTAGAGCTCGACGTTGTCGCTGCGCTCGCCCAGCTGGAACAGGGCTTCGGCGTAGTTGCGGGCAATCGTCTCGGTTCTCAATGGTTGCTTCCCAGGCTGGCCAGATACTCCTGCACAATTTTGCGATCGTTCTCGGAGTTGAGCCGCTCACCGATGAGCTTCGTCGCTGCGGCCAGCGAGAGATCCACCGCCTCGCGCCGGAGCTCGGCCACTGCCCGCTCCCGCTCGGAGATGATGTCCCGGCGAGCCCGCTCCAGCAACTCCTCCTGCTCCTGCCTTGTCTTTTCCATCGCCAGCGCGCGCTCCTTCTCCGCCGCGGTTCTCGCTTCGGCCAGCAGCCCGTGCGCCGCGGTGCGGCCCTCCGCCAGGAGCTTCTGGTGCTCGGCCAGGAGACGGGCCGCCTCTGTCCGGTTCCGTTCGGCTTCGGCCAGCTGTTCCTCGAGCGCGCGTTCACGGGCCTCCACCGCTCCCAGGATCGCGGGCCAGGCATACTTCCTCAGAATCAGGAGCAGGGCCACGAACACCACTACGGTCCAGATCATGAGACCGGGCTCGACCGAGAGCGGACCGCGGGCTGCGTGTTCTTCCTGAAGGAGAGCGAGCGCTAGCATCAGTTGTCCTTGAGTCTAAGGTCTAGGGTCTAGAGTCTAGGCATTCGGTGGAGCACCTAGACTCTAGACTTTCGACTCGATTGCCTTAAAACGTGATCTTCGACTGAATCAGGAATCCGATTACCGCGACGAACAGGGCAACGCCTTCGATCAACGCGGCCGCGATGATCATGGCCGTTTGAATCCGCGCCGTTGCGTCAGGTTGCCGGGCAATGCCCTCCGTGGCCGAGCCACCGATCCGGCCGATGCCGATTCCGGCGCCCAGCACGGCGAGTCCGGCCGCCAGACCTGCACCGATGAGACCCAATCCGCGGCCGGAAGCCCCAGCTGCGGCCGCAGTTTCCTGCAATAGAGCGAGTATGTACAGCATGTTGCACTCCGCATGAGCGGGAGACCCAAATTCACTCTGCGCTCGCCAGCAGCGACGGCCGACTCTCCCGAACGGCCTGCCCTGGTGTCCCACCATCGTTCCGCAGGGAACAGTGGGCTTCGTCCGCCACCCGGCGGAGTACGTCACGGCCGGTTAGAGCGCCTCCCGACCAGGTCC
>DATFQK010000031.1:0-4475 GCA_035264345.1 Gemmatimonadales bacterium
CGGTAGCGGTTTCGAATGCTCGAATGTTGCGGCCTTCTCTCCCGATGATGCGGCCTTTCATCTCATCACTCGGGAGCGCCACGGCCGCAACGGTGCTTTCAGCCGTATGCTCGGCCCCGAGCCGCTGGATGGCGATGGAGATGATCCGGCGGGCATCTCGGTCGGCGCTACGGCGAGCCTGCTCCTTGATCTCCCGGACCAGGGCGGCCGCCTGCCCTCGCGCTTCATCTTCGATGCGTTGAAGAATCTCCTTCTTAGCCTCCTCCGCCGTGAGGCCGGCGATCCGCTCGAGCTTGGCCCGTTGCTCCTGGGCCAGACGGTCGGCCTCGCCCTCGCGGTTGCGCAGCGCCTGCTCCCGCTGAATGAAGGCTTCCTCCCGGTGCGCGGCGTTGCGTTCGCGGGCTTCGATCTCCTCCAGCTTGCGTTCCTGAACCCGGGAGCGCTCGTCGGCCCGCCGCTCCAGCCGTTCCCATTCCTCCCGGCGGCGTTGGATCTCGCGGTCGAGATCCTCCCGCAGCTTGAGGGCTTCCATCTTGGCGCTCAGGAGCAGGTCGGACTTGGTGGATTCGGCGTCGCGCTGGCCGTCGGTGCGCAACCGGTCGGCCTCGGCCCGGGCGAGCGCCAGAACGCTGCTGCTGCTGCGCCGCTGACTGCGGGTGTAGAGCAGGATGAACACCAGGGCAGCGGCCAATCCGGCCGCCACCCCCGCGAGCAGTGGCAGGAGCAGCGATTGGAGCATCTATTGGCCTCAGGATGCCGCGCGATTACCGCGTTTGGCCGGCGGCAGCAGCCGGGCCAGATCGTCGGCCATGGCCGAGATCCGGTCGGCGATTTCGCGGTCGCCCCGCCGGGCCTGAAACAGCTCGTCGGTAATGGCGAGTCCGGCCAGGATAGCTGCCTTGTGCGACTCCACCATGGGAAGGCTGTCGCGAACGCGCTTCAGGGCCGCGTCGAGATAGGCGGCCACTTCCCGGGTGTACTCGGGAGGGACTTCGGATCGGACGGTATACTCCTCGCCTCCGATGAAGACTCGGACTGCGTTCTTGGTCGTGCTCACGCGGCTGTGCCTCCGCCATGCTGTTCGAGAAACGAGACCCGGCCGGTCAACGCCTGAAGCCGGTCCTTGGCGGCATCGATCCGGAGTCTGAGCGCCTGATTTTCCGTCTCCAGCTCGATAATCCGCTGACGTGCCTGGGTAAGCTCGGGCCCGGCAAGCACCCCGCCGTTCGCGCGGGCCTGCTGCAACTCGCCTTCCGCCTTCAGTGTTCGCCTGCGCCAGCCGGCCAGCTCCTCAGCCAGGTTACGGACCACCTGTTCGAGGTCGCTCAACGCCTTCTGGTCGGGCCTTTCGTAATAGTAAGACACGCTCAGTCTCCGCTGCCTGCCGCGCCAGCATCGCGGCGCTGGATGCCGAGCTCTCCGGCCAGGCCGGAGAGCATCTTCTTCTCGACCGCATCAACCTCTGCATCGCGCAGGGTCCTGTCCGGCGCCCGGAAGGTCAGCCGAAACGCGACGCTGCGAGTGCCGGCCGGGAGCTCGGGACCACGATAGTCGCTCTGGACGGTAACGGACTCGAGCAACCCACTGCCCTCGCGCCGAAGGAGCTCCTGCACCTGCTGCGCGGTGATGGAGTCCGGCAGCAGCAAGGCCAGCACCCGCTCTGACGTCGGAGTCACAGGCACGGCAGTAAATCGGATGGGCGATCGTGGAGTCGGATCGAGCAGCAGCTCGAACCCAAAGAGCGGGTCGGCCCAGGGCGGCGCGTCGGCCTCCAGGAGCCCAGCCTGTCCTACGATATGCCCTCGAGAATCCCGTACGATCCAGCCGGACCCTTCAACCTGCACCACGCCTCCGGGAACCGCCAGACCGACAGCGAACTCGAATTGCCCCTTGAGATCCCACAGATCGATCCGTTCCTCCCCCGAGCCGGACCAATGTGCCGGCGCCCTCCGGCCGGTCAGCACTGCGGCCACGTGGCGCTCTTCCCGAGGCCGCTCCCCTGCCGATCCAGCTCGAAATACGTTGCCGATCTCGAAGAGACGCACGTCGGGCACGTGCTTGTGCCAGTTGCGATCCACCAGCTCCACTAGCCCGGGAAGCAGGCGCCGCCGCAGGTAGCCCTCGGTGCTCGAGAGCGGATTGGCCAGGCGCACGCTCTCCGGCCCGTCCGCCGGCGCCGTCGGCAGAGGCAGCACCTCCAATAGCCCTTGGCGGGTGAGACCGGCACGCACGTCGGACGCGGCCTGCTCGATCGCGGCGTCAGCCAGATGGCTGGGACGAAATGCGCGAAGGTCGGACGGGAAGTTCTGGTACCCGTGGAGCCGGGCTATCTCTTCGATCAGATCGATCTCCCGGCTCAGGTCCGGACGCCAGCTCGGCGCTTCGACCGCGATCCGGTCGTCCTCCGGCTTGGGTACCAGGGTGGCGCCAATGGCGACTAGATAGCTCTCCACCGCGTGTGAGGGCAGGTCTACCCCGAGCAGGTGAGAGACGCGAGAAGGACGGAGGAAGATACGGGATGGGTTGCCGGGACCGGGCCCCAGATCCAGGGGGGCCTCGGCCAGCTCGCCGCCTGCGGTTGCGGCGATGATCTCCACACAGCGGCGAAGCGCTTCGGCTCCGCCCCAGCGGTCGATGCCGCGCTCGAACCGGTAGCTGGCCTCAGTGGAAAGGCCGAGGGCGCGCCGAGTCCGCCGAATCCCGGCGGGCGTGAAGTAGGCGCACTCGAGGAACACGTCCTCGGTCTCAGCGCTCACCTCGGTGTCGGCGCCACCCATCACGCCGGCCACGCCGATGGGCCCAGCCTCGTCGGCGATAATCGTCATGCTCGAGTCGAGCGTCCGGGAGACGCCATCCAGAGTGGTGAGCGCCTCAGCGGCCTGGGCTCGACGCGCGATCACCGCCGGGCCGCGAAGCTTCCTCACGTCGTAGGCATGCATCGGCTGATTCAGCTCGAGCATGACGTAGTTGGTTGCGTCTACCACATTGTTGATGGCTCGCACGCCAACCGCCTCGAGTCGCCGGGCCAGCCAGTTGGGCGAGGGCGCGGTCTTGACTCCGCGGATAACTGCACCGAGCAGTCTGGGACACCCCTCGATGTCTTCGGTGCCGGCCCGCACCCCGCCGACCACACCCATATTTCCCACCCGCCGTACCTGAGGAACATCGATGCCGGGCTGGGTTGGCAAGGCAGGGAGCCGGAACGGAACCCCGAACGACGCGGCCAGCTCGCGCGCGATTCCCTTGTGCCCCAGGAGGTCGGGCCGGTTGGGACCGATATCGAGCACCAGCCGGTGATCCGCCAGCGGCACGGCTTCGAGCAGCGGGGTTCCGGGAGAGGCATCGGTCTGCAGCTCCCAGAGACCGTCACCATCCTGTCCCAGGCCGAGCTCCCGAGCGGAGCAGAGCATTCCCTGTGAGGTCTGCCCTCTAAGCTTTCGCTCCTCGATCCGAAGCCCGCCCGGGAGCGTCGCCCCGACGGGAGCGAACGGGTACTTCCGTCCAGCCGTGACATTGGCCGCGCCGCAGACCACGTGCAGTCGCTCGGCATTGCCGCCGTTCACCACGCAGACGCGCAGGCGGTCTGCATTCGGGTGAGGCTGCACCTCCTCGACTTCGGCCACGAGCACATCGCTCAAGTCACCATGCAGGGGCTCCACCGCGTCCACCGGGGCGCCCAGCATGGTGAGCCGGTCGGCTAGATCGCGCGCTTCCAACGGTCGGCGGAGAAAATCTTCCAGCCAGCGACGGGAGACGTTCATCCGCTATTCTGCTCCCCTCCTCCGTTGCCGGGTCCGCCCGCCACAAACTGGCTAAGGAACCGCATGTCCCCGTCGTACAGCAGACGAATGTCTGGAATGCCATAGCGAAGCATGGCGATCCGGTGGGGACCCATGCCAAAAGCCCAGCCGGTGTAACGCTCGGGATCGACGCCCGTGTGCTCGAACACCGCCGGATGAACCATCCCGCAGCCCAGGATCTCCATCCATCCGGTGCCCTTGCACGCCGGGCAGCCGCTGCCATGGCAGAGTTGACACTCCACGTCCATCTCGGCGGAGGGCTCGGTGAAAGGGAAGAAGGATGGCCGGAACCGCACCTTGGTCGTTGGGGTGAAGAACCGATGGGCGAAGTGCACCAAGGTGGCCTTGAGATCGACGAAGGAGATCCCCTCGTCCACGGCCAGGCCTTCGATCTGAGAAAAGGCCGGAGCATGCGACGGGTCGAAGGGATCATTCCGGTACACCAGCCCCGGGATCACGACTCTGACAGGCGGCGGCGATTCGAGCAGGGTTCGGATCTGCACCGGCGAGGTGTGGGTGCGGAGCAGGAGCGGACCGCCTTGTTCTCCAGGGACCGGAGGCGCATCGACGTACAACGTGTCGTGCATGTCCATCGCGGGGTGATCCGGAGGAAAGTTCAGCGCCGTGAAGTTGTACCAGTCGGTTTCCACTTCAGGACCGACCGCAACCGTAAAG
>DATFQK010000032.1:0-2823 GCA_035264345.1 Gemmatimonadales bacterium
CGCGCCAGCACGAGCAGCGACGCCCACACGCACTGCAGGGTGAGGCCGAAGGCGGGCACGTGCCGCTCGTTCAGGGTGCCGGTGCGGCGGAAGAACAGCCGGTCGCGGGCCATGGCGTAATAGACCCGGGCGCCGGCCAGGATCAGGCCGTTGTTGCAGCCGAAGGTCGAGATGATGATGGCCACGGCCATGATCGAGGCTCCCACCGGACCGAAGATCGTCTGCAGGGCCGCGGTCGCGACCCGATCGTCGGGCGCGTTCTGGATCGCGTTCAGCGGCAGCACGCAGAGGTAGGCCAGGTTGGCGAGGAGGTAGAGCACGACAACCAGAGAGGTGCCGGCGGCCAGCGAAAGCGGGATGTTGCGCTTCGGGTTCTTGACCTCGCCCGCGGTAAAGGTGATGTTGTTCCAGGCGTCGGCGGAGAACAGCGAGCCCACCTGGGCGACGCAGAAGGCGATGAACAGGCCGAAGGCTCCCATCGTCGCCGCGACCGCCGGAGCGGAGGAGATCCCGGGCTGCATCGTGACCACGTCTCGCGGCGTCCAGAGGTCGCCGAAGTTGGCCGCTATCGCCCCGGCGTTGCGCCCGATCGTGACTCCCACCAGGATCAGCAGCAGGAGCGACAGGGTCTTGGCCGAGGTGAAGGTGTTCTGGATCATCTTGCCCAGCCGGATGCCGCGCGTATTGAGCCAGGTCAGAAAGACCAGCAGCAGGATCGCCACGAACTGTTGGACGGAGAGGCTGAGCGCATAGCCCCAAGGCAGGTCGATTGGCTGGACGATCCAGGTGGTGGGTGAGATCGCCGGGAACAGCACGCCCAGGAAGCGGGCGAAGCCGACCCCCACCGCGGCGATGGTGCCGGTCTGGATGACCAGGAACAAGGTCCAGCCATAGAGGAAGCCCCAGAGCGGGGAGTAGGCCTCGCGCAGGTAGACGTACTGGCCGCCGGCCTTGGGCATCATGGATGCCAGCTCGCCGTAGGAGAGCGCGGCGGCGATGGTGAGCAGGCCCGTGACCACCCAGACCATGAGCAGCCACCCGCCGGAGCCCACCTGACGGGAGATTTCGGCCGGCACGATGAAGATGCCGGAGCCGATCATCGATCCGGCGACGATCATGGTGGAGTCCACGAAGCCCAGCTCGCGGACGAATCCAGTCGTCTCCTCCTCGGTGCGGCTCGGGGTCGCGGCTAGCGTTTCCGACATGAAGCCTCCCTGGTAAGAGGGCCACATCCTAACTCATTTCCGCGAGGCGGCAGCGCAGGACTCCCCCAAAGGCCGTGGCGGGCTGACCCAGTTCCCCTGGGCGTAGTCGACCCCGACCGTGCGCAGCCGCTCGATCACGGCGTAGCTGGTCACGGCCTCGGCCACGGTGGCCAGCCCCATCACATGCCCCACCTGGTTGATCGATTCCACCATGGCCCGGTCGAGCGGATCGGTGACGATGTCCTTGATGAACTTGCCGTCGATCTTGAGGAAGCTCACGGGCAGGTCCTTGAGGTAGCTGTAGGAGGACATGCCGCTGCCGAAGTCGTCCAGGGCGAAGCGGACTCCGCGCCCCGAGAGGCGGGCGAGGAGCTTCTCGGCCTGGGCGAAGTTCTCGATGGCCGCGGTCTCGGTGATCTCGAAGCAGATCTTCGGGCCAGGCACGCCCGAGGAATCCAGCTCCTCTTCCAAAAAATCGAGGAAGCTCTCGTCCCCAATCGAGACCGCCGACAGGTTGATCGAGCACAGGTGGAGGAGGTCCAGGAACGGCGGCGGCTGGGTGCGCAGGGTCCGCATGCACTCGCGGATCACCCAGCGGTCGATGCTCCGCATCAGGCCGTAGCGCTCGGCGGCGCGGATGAAGTCGCTCGGCAGGTGGATGCGGCCGTCCTCCTCCACCATGCGCAGCAGCACCTCGAAATAGATGCCGCGCGAGGCCGCCGGCGACAACGGCAGGATGCTCTGGGAGAACAGGCAGAAGCGGTCCTGCTCCAGGGTCTCCTGGATGCGCACAACCCAGTTCATCTCCCCCTGGCGGCGGATGAAGGCGGCATCGTCCTCCTGGTAGACCTGGATGCGGTTGCGCCCCTTCTCCTTGGCCACGTAGCAGGCGTGATCCGCGGCCGAGAGCAGGTGCGCGACAGTCTTGAATTCGCGGGTGACGGCGACCAGCCCGAGGCTCGCGCCGATCGAGAACGTCTTCTCGCGCCAGTTGAAGCGATAGGACTGGAGAGCGCGGTGGAACTGCGCCACCTGGCGCTCGGCTTCGACCAGCGAGCGCCGCGGCATGAGCACGGCGAACTCGTCGCCGCCCAGCCGGGCCACGAGGTCGATCTCGCGCACGTTGTCCTGGAGCAGGGCCGTGACCCGGCAGAGGAGCTCGTCGCCAGCCAGATGGCCGCAGGTATCGTTGACCAGCTTGAACTGGTCCAGGTCGAGATAGCACAGGGCATGGGTGGAGCCGAGCGTCCGGCTCTCCTCGAGCGCGCGCTGCAGGTGTCCGTCGAACGCCTGGCGGTTGAGCAGGCCGGTCAGTTCGTCGTGCGTGGCCTGGTGCGCGAGCTGGAGGGCGAGCAGGCGCTTGTCGCTCACGTCCTGGAAGATGATCACGGTTCCGACGATGCGGCCGTCGAGGTGGCGGATGGGAGCGCAGGCGCTCTCCACCGCGTAGCGCCGGCCGTCGCGGCGCTCCAGGGTGATGCGCTCGGCCAGGCGCAGGTTCAGACCCTCCTCCAGACAGCGGTCGACCAGCGACTCGACGGTGCGGCCGCTCTCCTCCTCGATCAGGCGGAAGATCTCGGCAAGCGGCCGGCCGAGCGCCTCGTTCTGGGCCCATCCG
>DATFQK010000033.1:0-3467 GCA_035264345.1 Gemmatimonadales bacterium
CGGAATGCCCTGGTACGCAAGGCGACTGGCCGGCGGGCCGAGCCCCTGGGGGTTGGGACCCATCACTTTGCCGGCGGTAAAACGGGCGCCGGCGTAGGAGGCACCCACCAGGGTTGCGGCAATCACCAGCAGAAGGAAGAATGCCCGCATGGGCTTCCGTCAGTGGAGGTTCAACTGCCGCGCTTGAAGTACTGCACGGCTCGCTCGTGCTTCTCGGCAGCGGCGCGAGTCTTGAACGTGCCCAGATTCCGCCGCTTTCCGGTCCGGGGATCTTTTTTTCTGGAGTACAGACGGTACTCCCCACTGGGTAACTTTCGAATCATCCTGGTGCCTCCTTCAACTGCTTCACATTCCCAGAACCCGTCCGTCCCATGACTCACGCCCTCACTTGACCACGACGGCGGTTCCGCTCGCGCTCACCATGAGCATCCCGCCTCCCGATCCCATGGTGATGGTCTCATAATCGAGATCCACGCCCACCACCGCGTTGCCACCCAGCCGGGCAGCCTCTTCCTGCATCTCATCCAGCGCAATGTTCTTGGCCTTGCGGAGCTCCTCTTCGTACGCGGCGGAGCGGCCACCCACAATGTCTCTGATGCCGGCGAACAGGTCACGGAAGATGTTGGCCCCCAGTATGGCTTCCCCACTGACCAGGCCGAGATATTGCGAGATGGTCCGCCCCTCGAGGCTGGGCGTGGTGACGACGAGCATGTGACTCCTCAGAGTTCAGTTGACGGTTCGTTCATCTGGATTCAGGGCTAGGAGGCGTACGAATAGGGCTCTTTGCCAGCATCCAGCCTGCCCCGATAGCGATCAGGTAGAGCAGCACGCCGCCCAGATACACAATGCCTCCGATCTGCTGGTCGCGCTCCAGCAGTCCCCAATTGCCCAGCAACCAGGCCCAATCGTGCTCCCCACCGCCCACCAGCGGCAATGCCTCCAGCCGTGCGTCCCGGATGTACACCGAAATATTCCAGCAATTCTGGCCCAGCCACCAGAGCGGAATCGTAGCTCCGTGCAGGTCACCCTGCCGCCATAGGCCCCCGGCGAACACCGACGGCACGATGAGCTGCATCAGTGTCCCGCCCACGACACCCAGGGTCTCGCCGCCGGGCGCGAAGACCAGATGCCCAGTTTCGTGAATCGCCAGGTCGAGACTATCCAGCCAGCGATACGTCTCCGGAGACCGAAGACAGATCCAGCCGTACACCGCAAGCACCACCGTCAGCCCCTGGCGCCACGGAAAGACCGGGTGCGCGGACTCATCCTGCGGCGGCATGGGCCGGCTCACACCAGGGCGGCGCCGGCCTGGACTAACAGATCGCGCAACACCGACCGGTGGCAGGTCCGCACGTCCTCACAGAAGCAGCCTACCGAAAAATTGACGTCGGCGCTGAGAGCGGCCAGGAGCCCGAGAATATGCGATGCTGGCGCCTGCGACACTTCAGCCCGATATCGCCGAGCAAAGATCTCCCACCGGCGCCCGGTCAGCGGCTGTGAGCGTGCCCACTTGAGCAGTTCGGCACTCGGCGCCAGCTCCGGCAGCCACAGGTCGTAGTAGTTCAACCGGGAATAATCGGCCTTGGCCACCCCGCGGGGAGGACGCCGCACCGTACCCAGCCTGATGCCTTCGCTGGGAACACGAGGAGAACCGAGCTGGACGATGCGAATGGCCATGCTCGAATACGCTAGAACCGGCTGACATCGAAGAGGGCCAAGCGCCAGTCGGGAGAGTAGTAGAGAGTTGCTATCACCCTCGTTTCGGGTCCTTTCCCTACCACATAACAGGCGCGCGCAATCGGCGAGGAAAGCCAGCTGATCTTTCGACCGCCGACATCGTCGCAGCCCAGCGATTGCCACCCCTCTATCGGGGCCAGCTCTTCGCTGAGCTCGCGCCGGGACGACGCAGACAGAAATCGCTGCAGTCCGGGCGTGGTCACGGCTGTGTCCGCCCCCTTGGCCACCCGCGCCAGCAGCTGCTCGTCTCGAATGGGAGGTCTCGGATCCGGCAGTGCTGCGCTCAGCCGGTGAGGCGGGGTGAGTGCCGGCTCGAAGAGCCCAGCGATTCCTTCCGCAAGAGCGCCCGGCTGTGCCTGCGCCAGGTTGGCCAGCGCAATCACGGTCAGGCCGTACTCCGGGTACCGATAGATCGCGGTCTTGAAGCCCTGCCAGGAGCCGGTATGACCGATTCGAGGATGACCCCGCTGCGGCATGAGGTCCCAGCCGAATCCGTAGGGATACCGGCCGCCGCTGTTCAGCCGAACCCGAGACCAGGCGACCTGCAGCGCCGTCGAGTCCGGGATCCGGAGGTGGTCCAGCGAGTGCGCCCATTCCACCAGGTCGTTGATGCTCAGGTACAACGAGCCGTCGGCCGTGGTGTTGAGCGAGGGCGCCACCCAGTCCTGATTTTTGAGCTGGTCCTTGACCAGCTGGTAACCCGCGCTCCTGTTGGGCACGATGTCCGCCTCGGAGATGATCCGGGCCGTGCGCATCTCCAGAGGGCCGAAGATCAGCCGCTGAAGAACGTCGCCGTAGAACTGACCGGTTACCCGATGTATCAGGACACCCAGGAGCACATATCCTGTGTTGCTGTAGGACCAGCGATCACCCGGCGGGAAATCCAGCGGCCTCGAGGCAGCGAACTTCACCAGCTGGTCTTCGGTGTAATCCTTCCGGTAGTCGAAGGTGGAATCGGTATACTCCGCCATTCCCGAGGTGTGGGTCAACAGATGCCGGACGGTGATGTCCTTCCATGCAGCACCTCCCTCGGGGAGCCATTGGCTGATCCTGTCGTCCAGGCTCAGCCGTCCCTGCTCTGCCAGCATGACGACCGCGGCAGCCGTAAACTGCTTCCCCAGAGAGCCTGACTGGTACAGCGTACTGTCACTGGCCGGTACCCCAAGCTCCACATTGGCCAGGCCGTACCCCCGCCGGAGCAGAACGCTGTCATTCCGAATCACCGCTACGGAGACGCCGGGGATGTGCTGCCGGCTCAGCTCGGCGGTGACGTACCGATCGACAGCGCTGAGAACCGATTGCTGTCCTGCGACTGAGCCCCACGGCACCATCAACAGGATAACCACGAGTGCTCGAGGCAACGGCTCAGGCCACTCCGGCGGCGGCGGCAAGTGGCCGGCGAGCGTATGACATGGGAGGCTTGCCCAGCTGCCGGCGGATGAATCCGATCTGGCCCAGATGATAGGAGTCGTGCTGGACCAGAAACGCCACCATGCCAAGACGGGTGGTGTCTTCCGCCAGGAACCGTTGCCCCGTTGGCTCCCCCAGCTCGGCGGCACTCACACGGTCCAGTACAGCCTGGAGATGAGTGCTCACTCCCAGCCAGGCCGAGCGAATCTCCTCCAGGCTGGGCCAGTCGGTGATGTCGTCCATGGTCCGAACATCAGCCAGGTAGCGGGCAATGGGATTGACCAGGGTGTGTCCCAGACGGGCGACTAGGAAATGCCTCG
>DATFQK010000034.1:0-4654 GCA_035264345.1 Gemmatimonadales bacterium
GGCCGGAGACCAGGCCGCGCTGATCAAGTCGGCGGTCCGCGCATCGGATCGGACCAGACCGGACTCGCTGGTGGTCCGCTCGAAGCTCGCGGCTCCCGTGGTGCAGGAGGTGGTCGCGGAAATTACCCAGGATGCCGGTGAAGGCACGAACGGCTATGCCCACCGCCGCCGGACCGGCGTCTACCGCATTATCCGGATGCCGGTTTTCGACCGCTTCACCGCGGAGCGAAAGGAGGCCATGCCGCGCTGTTACCTCATACCCGCGCGGCTGACGGATATCGTTCAGCTGCTCCGGTTGCAAGGAGTAACTGTCGAGCGCATCTCGGGTCCGCTCCGGACCTCGGTTCAGCAGTTCACGGTGGACAGCCTTTCGGTGGACTCGCTGTTCGAGGGCCACCGCAGCGCGCGAATCCGTGGGCAGTGGCGACGGGAGCCACTGGACAGCGCGATCACTGCCGGCTGGTTCCGGGTTTCCACCGATCAGCCGCTGGGCACACTGGCCGCGTATCTGCTCGAGCCCGCCTCGGAGGACGGCGTGGTGACCTGGAATCTGCTCGACCGGGAGCTGAAGACCGGATTGCCGTACCCCATTCTCCGGGTTCGGCAGCTGCTGGCAGGTGCAACTGTGCTGGTGCCCTGACCAGCAGATCATCGTGGTATTTTGAGGGAAGCCCTTCCTATCTCATCGAGGATGACGTCGTCATGACCACCGGTACCGCCGCACATACCCGGTCCGTGATTCACTGGTTCTGGGATTGGACCAAGTCCATCATTGTCGCGCTCGTAGTCTGGTTCTTCCTGCGGACGTTTCTGGTGGAGGCATTTCGAATTCCCTCGGGCAGCATGGAGAACACCCTGCTGATTGGTGACTTTCTCTTCGTCAATAAAGCCCTCTACGGCGCTGAGGTCCCTATCATTCATGCCCGGCTTCCTGCGGTGCGGGAGCCCAAGCGGGATGACATCCTGGTCTTCGATTCGGTGGAGGAGGAAGGGCTGAAGGTGGTGAAGCGGCTGATCGGGATGCCCGGTGATACTCTGAGCATGGAGAACGGGGAGCTGTTCCGGAATGGCCAGCGGGTAAACGAACCGTACGCGGTGCACTCTGATCCGACCCGATCCGAGGATCCGATCCAGCGGGCGAAGATGCGGGAATGGCAGCTACCCCATCTGGCTCGACGGGATCCCGCCGGCTATCAGCCCGACCTGCAGGAATGGGGGCCTATCGTGGTGCCGGCCGACTCCTTTTTCATGATGGGAGACAATCGAGACAGCTCGTACGATGGGCGCTATTGGGGCTTTCTCCCCCGAAAAAATGTCCGCGGCAAGCCGCTCATCGTGTACTTCAGCTACGACCCGAGTAGCTGGCGAGCGCTCCCGTTCCTTACGGCGGTAAGGTGGAAGAGGCTGTTCACGACACCGGAATGATATGAGACCGGAACGGGTTTGCTCTCCCTCCTAGCCCGATGAGTGCGATGGTCGGGGAGACTCAGGCAGGGACGAGCGACTGAGGGTTCGGGGAATGTAAGCCGCACTCCGACCGCAGTCCTTGCAGTGCAAGGTTACCCGCCCGCCAGGTGCATCCTCGGAGCTGGAGCGTTCAGGATAGCGTTCTACGGTGATGGACCCGCAGGAAGGACAAACCAAAGGCTTCTGGTCTCGGTCGGCCGCGATCAGGATGAGCGCCTCGGGCGCCCGGTATTCCTTCACTCCCCGACGTCCCACGGTCGGTCCTTCCAGGGGGGTTGGTGGCACGGAACTAGCTAACCCACCCTTCGCGAATGTACGAAAATTTTCCGGACCGCGCAAAGCTCCGGCTCACACCCGGGGAGGGACTCCATGGATCGGCTTGTCTCCGCCTCAGTCGGCTTGATGCTTCTCCTGGCAGGCGCCAGCTCGGCCGAGGCGCAAAATAGGCATGTGATCGCAATCGAGGCCGACGCGGAAAAGGATGTCTACCACTTTGTTCCCGGCAAGGTGACAGCCCGTCCAGGAGATGTTCTGGTCTTCAAGGCCACCCGGGGTTCTCCCCATAGCATCGTATTTGAAGGCGGAGACCTGAGCGAGGCCACCCACGAGGCCATGAATGGCGCCATGGGTCGCCGGACTGGAGACCTCAGTAGTCCCCTGCTGCAGACCGATGGGTCGGAGTACAGAATCGTGGTACCGAGGGTCTCACCGGGGCTTTATCACTTCTATTGTCTACCCCACAAAGCCTACGACGAGCGCGGCGAGCTTAAAATAGCGAAGTAGTAGCTAATACTACTAGCGCCAGACGCCCTCTGATGTGAAGTTTCCGTCCGGCGGTAACCGACCCGCCGGAACGGTTGCTGGAGCGGCATTGGCACGCAGTGAGGAGGAATCTCGTGGTGACGGAACTTGGTGGTTCGCAGATCTCGACCCTGCTGGAAACCCTTCCCGGTATTGCAAACGTGCTGCGAAGTCCCGTGGCTGATGCCTTGGGCAGCGTCATTCGCGCGGCAGCTAGGGTAGGCGAGTTCAACGTGGCCGATGCCGACGAGCTCGTCCGCTATGCCACCCGCCGAGGACTTCTGGGGATGGATGAGGGCGAGCGGATCCTGGCTGAAGTGCATGCGGCCGAGCAAAAGCGGCTGGAAAAGGCAGCCGATCGGGAGCGGGCTCAGCGGGCTAAGGCGAGAGCCAAGACCAAGCCGGTGCAGCGGATCAAGCCCGCGAAAGCGGTCAAGAGGACGGTCAAGGCCGGCCGAAAGAAGTAACCCGCCTCAGGTCTTAAAGTCCTGCATTAATGCGGTGAGCCTGGTGGCGCCTTGCAAGAGGTCGCCGGCGCTCGCCGCCATTTCTTCGGTGGACGCCGTCTGTTCCTGGGCGGCCGCGGTCACCTGTTCGCTGGCCGAAGCGTGTTCGCTTGCTGCCTGGCTTACCTCCTGAGTACGCTCTCCTAACTGCGCCACTATGCTGCGGTTGGCCTCAGCCTGGCGCACGACCTCGCCCCCGGCCGCATGCACCTCGTGCACGGCGGCCGCAATGTCTTCCAGCGCCCGGGCGGCGGCAGTAGCCACGACCTCGATACCCTGAACCCGGGCTGAGCCCACGTCCATCGTGCCGGCCACCTCGCGGACTTGCTTTCGGATAAACTGGACGGTCTTCGCCACCTCTTCAGCCGCAGTGGAGCTGGAGTCGGCCAGTCGCCTCACTTCCTCTGCCACAACCGCGAAGCCCCGACCATGCTCGCCGGCCCGGGCGGCTTCGATGGCCGCATTCAAAGCCAGCAGGTTGGTCTGGGATGAGATCTGCCTAATGAGATCGATGAAGGCGGTGATCGGCTCGGACAGCCGGGTGAGCTCCTGAACCTGCTGGGCCGAAGTGGCGACGATCTTCTGGATGTCCAGCAACGTCTGACCGGCCGCGCCCACATCGCCCTTGTGCCGGGCCGCCAACTGCCGGATACGGCCACCCAGCTCCACCACGCGAGACGCGGCGGCCGCATTGGTCTCTGCAATCTGACGAAGGCTCAGGAGCAGGACATCGGCCTTCTCCATCCCTCGCACCTGCTGTTCGGCGCTGGTAGCGATCCGGACCATGGCGGTTGAGATCTGTCCGCTGCTGGCGGCCAGCTCCTCGCTCATGGCCGAGAAGTCGGTTGCGCTGTTGCCGATCTGACTGGCTTCGTTGACGACGGAGACCACGACTCCCCGGAGTCGCGCCGCCATGCTGTCCATGGCTCGGGCGAGCTGATCCAGCTCGGTGGGCATATGCCCCAGCTGCACCCGACGCAGATCGCCGGCGCCGAATCGGTCGGCGGCGCCGATCAAACGGCGGAGGGGCAGGTCGACCCAGCGGACGGTCAGGATCGAGGTAGCGGCACCCAGCGCCAGGGAAACGAACAGCAGGGCCCATAGCATCAGCCGGCGGTGGCTTGCGTTCCGCCGGAGCTCGGTGGCCCGAACCATGGAGCGGTTGGTCTGCGCCAGTGCGAGCGCACGCACGTCGCCCAGAAGGGTATCTGCCGGGGCCCGGGCATACTCCGCTTCGCGCCGCGCCTCATCAGTCCTTCCCAGGTCTGCCAGGGCGTGGGCCCGGGCATAGGAGACCTCGAGCTGGGCCTGATTGGCGGCAATCTTATTGACGATGTACCGATCAGACGTGGTCAGTGCGCCCAGGATTCGATAGCGGCGGTGATATACGTAGGCCGAATCACCCTCGTCCAGAAAACGCCTACGCGACATCTCCGAGGGGATCATCAGGTACTGCTCAGCTGCCCGAACCTCGGAGCTGAGTGAGGCGATCAGGCCGTTGCTCAGGTCGGTGCTTTCCAGCAGGAGCGACAGCTCCTGGTCCACTGACCGGTCCAGGGCATCGATGGAATTCACTCCCAGCAGCGCGAGACCGAACACCAGCGCCAGAAGGATGGCCATCCCTCCGACCACCCGGCTCCGGAGGCTTCGGAGCACGCTCATTGATGGCTTGCCAGGCGCACCTCGCCGTCCCGTACAACGCCGATGTACACCGCCTGCTTCGGGACGTCCCCGCGCATATCGAAGGCCACTTTTCCGGTCACTCCATTGAAGGCGGGCAGAGTGGTACCGATTTGGGCCAACACCCGGCGCACCTCCGCGCGCTTGGGCCCGGCCCGGGCGAAGACATCGCGCAGCAGATACACCGCGTCATAGGCTGC